>NZ_JBFUBK010000021.1:0-85034 GCF_056405815.1 Pseudomonas sp. P1_F1_2
GGTTATGGGCTTGGGCGCTCGGTTCGATTGGTGCATGATGCAAAGTAGCGAATAAATCGAGAAGTCTCATGCTGGACGAGCTACTGCATCGAGTTAGTAACCACACCCCTCGCACACTGGAAACCGACAAGCGTTTCCCGGAAGCTGCGGTACTGGTGCCCATCACTCGCAGTGATGAGCCGGAACTGGTTCTGACCCTGCGCGCCAGCGGGCTCTCGACCCATGGTGGCGAAGTGGCCTTTCCCGGTGGTCGTCGCGATCCCGAGGACCCCGACCTGATTTTCACCGCGCTACGTGAGGCCGAAGAAGAAATTGGCTTGCCGCCGGGTCTGGTTGAAGTGATCGGCCCGCTTAGCCCGCTGATCTCCCTGCACGGTATCAAGGTCACACCCTATGTCGGGGTGATTCCGGATTTTGTCGAGTACCGGGCCAACGATGCCGAGATCGCCGCCGTCTTTAGCGTGCCGCTCGAGTTTTTCCGCAAGGACCCGCGCGAACACACCCATCGCATCGATTACCAGGGCCGTAGCTGGTACGTTCCGAGCTATCGGTATGGCGAATACAAAATCTGGGGCCTCACCGCGATTATGATCGTCGAGTTGATCAATCTGCTCTATGACGCGAAAATCAGCCTGCATCAACCGCCCAAGAGTTTTATCAACACCTGAAGCCATCGTTCGTATGGCGTGAACCGTGCTGTGCATAAGCCTGCCTGGCCTTGAGGACAACAAGATGAAGTATCGCCTGGGCGACGCCCGCGTCGAAACCCACCCGCAGAGCTGGGTCGCACCCAATGCCGTACTGGTGGGCAAGGTCAAATTGGAAGAGGGTGCCAATGTCTGGTTCAACGCCGTACTGCGCGGCGACAACGAACTGATCCTGATAGGCAAGAACAGCAACGTCCAGGACGGCACCGTGATGCACACCGACATGGGCTTCCCGCTGACCATCGGCACCGGCGTGACCATCGGCCACAATGCCATGCTTCACGGTTGCACCGTGGGCGACTACAGCTTGATCGGTATTAATGCCGTGATTCTCAACGGCGCGAAAATCGGCAAAAACTGCATCATTGGCGCCAATTCGCTGATCGGCGAAGGCAAGGAAATCCCTGACGGTTCGCTGGTCATGGGCTCGCCGGGCAAAGTGGTGCGTGAGCTGACCGAGCCGCAGAAGAAGATGCTGGAGGCCAGCGCCGCTCACTATGTGCATAACTCGCAACGCTATGCCCGTGATCTGGTCGAGCAGGAAGAATGAGCGCCACTGAACGACCGGTGCTATCGCCCTGCGTGAACATTTGCGCGTTGGACGAGGATGATATTTGCACCGGGTGCCAGCGCACGGTGGAAGAGATTACCCGCTGGAGCCGGATGACCAACGACGAGCGCCGCGCGGTGTTGGGGTTGTGTCATGAACGGGCCAAGTCCAGCGGGCTGGTCTGGATGATCGGTAAAACCCCGGACCTGTAGCAGCTGCCGGAGGCTGCGTCCGGCTGCGTAGCAGTCGTAGATCCTGAACGTGAGGTTTGCCTGAATGACTCAATGGCCTGATTTTACGACTGCTTCGCAACCGGACGCAGGCTGCGCCAGCTGCTACAGGTTCGTGTTCGGGTTTGGTTGTTGGGCAGGGCTGAAGTAATCTGTTCGCCAAATTGACAGGTATCCCCACGCCCCATGCTCTTCCTGATCGCTTACATCAGCAGCGTCGTGCTGATCAACTACGCCTTCTCCACCGCTCCGCACCTGGACATCATCTGGTCGGCCTGGGGTGGTCTGGTGTTCGTGTTGCGCGACATGGTGCAGACCCGTTTCGGTCACGGCGCCATCGCCGCGATGCTGGCGGCGCTGGTCCTGTCCTATGTCACCTCCGATCCGTCCATTGCCTTGGCCAGCGCCACGGCGTTTGCCGTGTCCGAGTGCATCGACTGGCTGGTGTTCAGCATCACCAAGCGCCCGCTGCACGACCGCCTGTGGATAAGTTCGGCGCTGAGCATTCCCCTCGATACCTTCATCTTCTTTGGCATGATCGACGCGTTCACCCCGGCCGTGATCCTCACGGCCATGGGCTCGAAGTTCGCGGGCGTGACCGCCGTGTGGCTGATCATGGCCTGGCGCTTGCGCAAACAGGCCGTCGTCAGCTGAAGCCAAACCCTCAGGTTCATGTAAAATGCCGCGCTTTCTCCCCATGGGAAGCGCGTGGCGCATCCCTCGATGATCCGCTTCTTGAGGACCTGAGATGACCCGTATCGGAACTCCATTGTCGCCAACCGCGACCCGCGTATTGCTGTGTGGCTGTGGTGAGTTGGGCAAGGAAGTGGTGATCGAGCTGCAACGCCTGGGCGTTGAAGTGATTGCCGTGGATCGCTACGCCAATGCACCCGCCATGCAAGTCGCCCATCGCAGCCATGTGATCAACATGCTCGACGGCGCCGCCCTGCGTGCAGTGATCGAAGCCGAGAAGCCGCACTTCATCGTGCCGGAAATCGAAGCCATCGCCACGGCCACCCTGGTCGAACTGGAAGCCGAAGGCTTCACCGTGATCCCGACTGCTCGCGCTGCACAGCTGACCATGAACCGCGAGGGTATCCGTCGCCTGGCCGCCGAAGAGCTCGACCTGCCGACCTCGCCGTACCACTTCGCCGATACCTTCGAGGACTACAGCAAAGCGGTCGAAGACCTCGGTTTCCCTTGTGTAGTCAAGCCGGTCATGAGCTCGTCGGGTAAAGGCCAGAGCCTGCTGCGCAGTGCCGATGACGTGAAGACCGCTTGGGATTACGCGCAAGAAGGCGGTCGTGCCGGCAAAGGTCGGGTGATCATCGAAGGGTTCATCGACTTCGACTACGAAATTACCCTGCTGACCGTGCGTCATGTGGGCGGCACCACGTTCTGCGCGCCAGTCGGTCACCGTCAGGAGAAAGGCGACTATCAGGAATCCTGGCAGCCACAAGCCATGAGCCCGGTTGCCCTGGCTGAGTCCGAGCATGTTGCCAAAGCCGTGACTGAAGCCTTGGGCGGTCGTGGAATTTTCGGCGTCGAGTTGTTCATCAAAGGCGATCAGGTGTGGTTCAGTGAAGTGTCGCCGCGTCCGCATGACACGGGCCTCGTCACCTTGATTTCCCAGGACCTGTCGCAGTTCGCGCTGCACGCACGGGCAATTCTGGGCCTGCCGGTCCCATTGATCCGTCAGTTCGGTCCTTCGGCTTCTGCGGTGATTCTGGTGGAAGGGCAGTCGACCCAGACCGCTTTCGCTAACCTGGGTGCTGCGTTGAGCGAGCCGGACACGGCGTTGCGTTTGTTTGGCAAGCCAGAAGTGAACGGTCAGCGCCGGATGGGCGTGGCGTTGGCGCGTGATGAGTCGATTGATGCGGCTCGCGCCAAGGCGACCCGTGCTTCTCAGGCTGTTGTTGTAGAGCTGTAAACTTCCTCTCTGATCGTTCCCACGCAGAGCGTGGGAACGATCTTCTATCAGGCCACCCGATTCAAATCGTTGTGACGCGTTTCCTTCAGGCACAGCACCGCAATCAAGCTCAGCACCGCCGCCCCCGACACATACCCGCCGACATAACTCAGTCCCCCCATCGCCACCAGTTGCTGTGCGAAGAACGGTGCCGCCGAGGCCCCGACGATCCCGCCCAGGTTGTACGCTGCCGATGCGCCGGTGTAGCGAACGTGAGTCGGAAACAGCTCAGGCAACAGCGCACCCATCGGCGCAAACGTCACGCCCATCAGAAACAGCTCGATGCACAGGAACAATGCCACGCCCCAGGTCGAACCGTGGGTCAGTAGCGGCTCCATCAAGAACCCCGACAGAATCGCCAGCACACCGCCGATGATCAGCACTGGCTTGCGTCCGTAACGGTCGCTGGCCCACGCCGACAGTGGGGTGGCTGCCGCCATGAACAGCACTGCGAAGCACAGCAAGGCGAGGAAGGTTTCACGGGTATAGCCGAGGGTCGACACGCCATAACTCAGCGAAAACACGGTCGRGATGTAGAACAGCGCGTAGCACACGACCATCGAGCCGGCACCCAACAGCATCGGCGCCCAGTATTGGCTGAGCAACTCGACCAGCGGGATCTTCACCCTTTCCTGGCGGGCCATGGCATTGGCGAACACCGGGGTTTCGTGGAGTTTGAGGCGCACATACAGGCCGACCATGACCAGTGCGGCGCTGAGCAGGAACGGAATGCGCCAGCCCCACGAGCGGAATTGCTCGTCGTTCAGGGTCATGGCCAGTGTCAGGAACAGGCCGTTCGCCGCCAGAAAGCCAATCGAAGGGCCAAGCTGCGGAAACATGCCGAACCAGGCGCGTTTGCCCTTGGGGGCATTCTCGGTCGCCAGCAACGCCGCGCCCCCCCATTCACCGCCCAGTCCCAGGCCTTGGCCGAAGCGCAGCACACAAAGCAGGATCGGCGCCCAGGCCCCGATGCTGTCGTAGCCCGGCAACACGCCGATCAACGTGGTGCAGATGCCCATCAGCAGCAGCGAGGCAACGAGTGTCGATTTTCGGCCGATACGGTCACCGAAGTGGCCGAACAGCGCTGAGCCCAGTGGTCGTGCRAGAAAGGCGATGCCGAAAGTTAGGAATGCCGACAGCATTTGCGCGGTGCCKGAGGTCTGCGGRAARAACACCGGACCGATCACCAGTGCGGCCGCCGTGGCATAGACGTAGAAGTCGTAAAACTCGATAGCGGTACCGATGAAACTCGCGGTGGCCACGCGGGTGGCGGAGTTGGTCGGTTGTGCAGGTGTGGTTTGGGTGTAAGTCGTGCTGGTCGTCATGCGGTTATCCCTGACAGTCATGTGCCCCAGTGGAGCGAATTATTATGGTCGAACACCCAGGGATGTGGGCTTAACGCAGAGTGCGGGTAGCACTGGAGTAAGGCGGGGCTTGGGTAAGCGACTCGATTATAGGAAGGCTGCTAACGATCAAACAAGCGCAAATCCTTGTAGCTGCTGCCGAAGGCTGCGTCCGGCTACGCAGCAGTCGTAAACCCTGTACACGCGGACGCCCTGAAACACCGCATTGTCCAGTATTACGACTGCTGCGCAGCCGGACGCAGCCTTCGGCAGCTGCTACAGGGGTTGAGGCTAGAGGATTGCTGGCACTGAGCTGGTATGCCAGATCAGCACCCGCGTGACACGGTTATCTTCGGTTTCCAGAATCTCCAGGCGATAGCGTCCGATCTTCAGGCATACGGCGCTGTCCGGAATGGTCTCCAGGGCCTCGGTCACCAACCCGTTAAGGGTTTTTGGACCATCGCTGGGTAAATGCCAGCCCAGGCTCTTGTTCAGTTCGCGAATCGATGCCGCCCCTTCGATCACCAGGCGCCCGTCGGCCTGTGGATGAATGTGCGGATTCTTCAGGCTGTGTTGGCTTTCGAACTCGCCGACGATCTCTTCAAGAATGTCTTCCAGGGTCACGATACCGAGCACTTCGCCGTACTCGTCGACCACCATGCCCAAGCGTCGCTGCTGCTTGTGGAAATTCAGCAGCTGCAGCTGCAGCGGCGTGCTTTCCGGTACGAAATAAGGGTCGTGGCTGGCCGCCATCAGCGCATCCAGGGTCAAGCTTGCATCGCCTAGCAAGTGACGGATGTGCCGGGTGTTGAGGACGGCTTCGACCTGGTTGATATCGCTGTGGAATACCGGCAGGCGCGTGCGCTTGTTATGACGCAACTGCTCGATGATTTCTTCAATCGGGTCGTCGAGGTTGATGCCGTCGACGTCGCTGCGCGGCACCAGAATGTCGTTGACCGTGATGTTGTCCAGCGCGTGGATGCCGGACAGTGGATGCGGGCGGCAGACGCCGTGGTCCTGATCGTCATGGCGATCCGTGGGCATTTCGTCTTCGCTCTGCTGCACCACTTTGACTTTGCGGCCGAACGGTCGCATCAGCAACTGGCTGATGCCATTGAGCATCCAGGCGAGCGGGTAGATGATTTTCAGGGGCGCGCCGAGCAAGGTGTTGCCCAGGTTCAGCACGGCGTCCGGATAGCGAGTGGCGAGGGTGCGTGGCAGGTAGTCAGCGAATATCAGCAGCGCGGCGCCGGCGCCGATGCAGGCAGCCCACGGACCATTGGCCGACCAGGTGAAGATCGCCAGCAAGGTGCTGATGACCATGACCAGCGCGCGGCACAGGGTATTGCAGAAGATCAGGCTGTTGAGTGGAAAGCTCAGCTTCGCCACCGGTTTGTCGCTCGAGCGCGATGCGGTCCGCTGGGCCAGCAAATGCTGGTGTGCCACTTCGATAGCGGTAAACAGCCCCGACCATAAAATCAGCAGGGCCAATACCGCGAGCATCGGCCCTATGGGCAAGTCGTCCATTAATGCCGCTCGTCAGATATGCAGGATGTATTCACGAACCAGCTTGCTGCCGAAATACGCCAGCATCAGCAGGCAGAAACCGGCGAGGGTCCAGCGAATCGCCTTGTGGCCGCGCCAACCGAGGCGGTTACGGCCCCACAACAGCACGCTGAAGACAACCCAGGCCAGGCACGCCAGCAAGGTTTTATGCACCAGATGCTGGGCGAACAGGTTGTCGACAAACAACCAGCCGGAGATCAACGACAACGATAGCAGGGTCCAGCCAGCCCACAGGAAACCGAACAGCAGGCTTTCCATGGTTTGCAGCGGCGGGAAGTTCTTGATCAGCCCTGACGGATGTTTGTGCTTGAGCTGATGGTCCTGAACCAGCAGCAACAACGACTGGAACACCGCAATGGTAAACATGCCGTAAGCGAGAATCGACAAGAGGATATGGGCGAGGATGCCCGGTTCTTCGTCGATGACCTGTACGGTGCCGGCCGGGGCGAGCTGCGCCAGCAACACGGTCGCGGCCCCCAGCGGGAACAGCAATATAAGCAGGTTTTCCACCGGGATCCGTGAGCAGGCCAGCAGGGTCAGTGCGATGACCGCTGCGGCAATCAGGCTGGCGGCGCTGAAAAAATCCAGGCCCAGGCCGATCGGCGTCAGCAGATGGGTGAACAGGCTGGCGCTGTGAGCCAGGACGGCCAGCACGCCGAGCGTGACCAGCAGGCGCTTGTTCGCCTTGGCGCCGGTGGCCAGACGAGAGCCCTGATAAAGAGTCGCAGCGGCATATAAGCAGGCGGCGGCGAGGGTAGTAAGCAAACTGGGTGACAAGGGGAGCATAAATCCTGTTAGGCAGGCCCGAAAGGCGCTGAGTTTGGCATAGAACCCCCGCGGCACGAAAGTGCGAGGTGTCCGCCAGACGCAGTCTTCGCTATAATCCGCGACCTGCCCACGCCGCAGGCTCGCCGAGCACATGTTTATTCCGGTCTGGGCCGCCATTATCCCGGTCTACACAGGGCCTGAAAGGATCGCGCAATGTTTGAAAACTTAACCGACCGTCTCTCGCAGACGCTGCGCCATGTCACCGGCAAGGCCAAGCTGACCGAAGACAACATCAAAGACACCCTGCGTGAAGTGCGCATGGCGTTGCTCGAAGCTGACGTCGCCTTGCCCGTGGTCAAAGACTTCGTCAACTCGGTCAAGGAGCGCGCTGTCGGCACCGAGGTGTCGCGCAGCCTGACGCCGGGCCAGGCCTTTGTGAAGATCGTCCAGGCCGAGCTCGAAAGCCTGATGGGCGCAGCCAACGAAGACCTGAACCTGAGCGCCGTTCCACCCGCCGTGATCCTGATGGCCGGCTTGCAGGGCGCGGGTAAAACCACCACCGCCGGCAAACTTGCGCGCTTCCTCAAGGAGCGCAAGAAGAAGTCGGTCATGGTCGTGTCCGCGGACGTTTACCGTCCGGCGGCGATCAAGCAGCTGGAAATGCTCGCGGGTGAAGTCGGCGTTACCTTCTTCCCGTCCGACCTGAGCCAGAAGCCGGTCGACATCGCGCAAGCGGCTATAAAAGAAGCAAAGCTTAAGTTCATTGATGTGGTTATCGTCGATACCGCCGGTCGCCTGCACATCGACGAAGAGATGATGGGCGAGATCAAGGCGCTGCACGCCGCGATCAACCCGGTTGAAACCCTGTTCGTGGTTGACGCCATGACCGGCCAGGATGCCGCCAACACGGCCAAGGCCTTCGGCGATGCCCTGCCGCTGACCGGTGTGATCCTGACCAAGGTCGACGGCGATGCCCGTGGCGGTGCCGCCCTGTCGGTTCGCGCCATCACCGGCAAGCCGATCAAGTTCATCGGTATGGGCGAGAAGAGCGAAGCGCTCGATCCGTTCCACCCTGAGCGTATTGCTTCACGCATCCTCGGCATGGGCGACGTGCTCAGCCTGATCGAACAGGCCGAAGCGACCCTCGACAAGGACAAGGCCGACAAACTGGCCAAGAAACTGAAGAAGGGCAAGGGCTTCGACCTCGAAGACTTCCGCGATCAGTTGCAACAAATGAAGAACATGGGCGGCCTCGGCGGGCTCATGGACAAGCTGCCGAACATGGGCGGCGTGAATCTGGCGCAGATGGGCAACGCCCAGGGTGCGGCAGAGAAGCAATTCAAGCAGATGGAAGCCATCATCAACTCCATGACCCCGGCCGAGCGCCGCGACCCTGAGATGATCAGTGGTTCGCGCAAACGCCGGATCGCCATGGGTTCCGGCACTCAGGTGCAGGACATCGGTCGCTTGATC
Organism: Pseudomonas sp. P1_F1_2; assembly: GCF_056405815.1. Lineage (NCBI taxonomy): Bacteria > Pseudomonadati > Pseudomonadota > Gammaproteobacteria > Pseudomonadales > Pseudomonadaceae > Pseudomonas > Pseudomonas sp. P1_F1_2. The sequence goes on from NZ_JBFUBK010000021.1 coordinate 8,607, forward strand.
AAGCAGCACAAGCAGATGCAGAAGATGATGAAGAAATTCTCCGCGAAAGGCGGAATGGCCAAAATGATGCGCGGCATGGGCGGTATGTTGCCCGGCGGCGGCATGCCGAAGATGTAAAGAATCCGCGCCGGTCATCGCACCGGCGCAGACCCGCAAGGATGCGGGATCTCCAGCAAACCCGCACTTGGCGGGAGCTGACCGGCCGTTTTCAACGACGGCTCTATAGCAAATCTGGATGGCGTCCGATAGGCCGCCGGAAAAAGTCATTTGCAAAAGTCCGGATATTCCTTAGAATATGCGGCCTTTCGGGCACCTATGCCCGCTGTGCCTTTAGATTTGCAGCACCGACTACAGGAACGATGTTCACATGCTAACAATCCGTCTTGCCCTTGGCGGCTCCAAAAAGCGCCCGTTTTACCACTTGACCGTAACCGACAGCCGCAACCCGCGCGACGGTTCGCACAAGGAACAGGTTGGTTTCTTCAACCCTGTTGCTCGTGGTCAAGAAGTCCGTCTGTCCRTGAACCAAGAGCGCGTAGCCTACTGGCTGAGCGTTGGTGCACAACCTTCTGAGCGTGTTGCTCAGTTGTTGAAGGAATCTGCTAAGGCTGCGGCCTGAGCAATATGAACGCGACGCCAGCTGTTGCCGATGATTTGATCGTTATTGGCAAAATTTATTCTGTTCATGGCGTTCGCGGCGAAGTGAAGGTGTACTCCTTTACTGATCCAATTAAAAACCTGCTGGAATACAAAACCTGGACGCTCAAGCGTGACGGTAATGTAAAACAGGTAGAGCTGGTCAGCGGACGCGGGAATGACAAATTCCTGGTCGCAAAGCTCAAGGATCTCGATGATCGCGAAGAAGCTCGTCTTCTGGCCGGTTATGAGATCTGCGTGCCGCGCAACCTGTTCCCTGAACTGACCGACGGCGAGTACTACTGGTACCAGCTGGAAGGTCTCAAGGTTATCGACACACTCGGACAATTGTTCGGGAAGATCGATCACCTGTTAGAGACTGGCTCGAACGATGTCATGGTGGTCAAGCCTTGCGCTGGCAGCCTGGATGATCGCGAACGTCTGTTGCCCTATACGGAGCAATGCGTGTTGGCTGTCGACCTGGCCGCAGGCGAGATGAAGGTGGATTGGGACGCGGATTTCTAAGCGTGGCTAACTTGCGCGTAGAAGTGATCAGTTTGTTTCCCGAGATGTTCTCCGCCATCAGCGAGTACGGCATCACCAGTCGGGCGGTGAAACAGGGGCTGTTGCAGCTCACCTGTTGGAACCCGCGAGACTACACGACGGATCGACATCACACTGTGGATGATCGCCCATTTGGCGGTGGTCCGGGCATGGTGATGAAGATCAAGCCCCTGGAAGATGCACTGGTTCAGGCCAAGGCAGCAGCCGGGGAGGCGGCGAAGGTAATTTACCTGTCCCCCCAAGGCCGTCAACTGACTCAGTCGGCGGTGCGTGAGTTGGCGAATCTGGATGCATTGATCCTGATTGCCGGCCGCTATGAAGGCATTGACGAGCGTTTTATTGAAGCTCATGTCGATGAAGAGTGGTCGATTGGCGACTATGTACTGTCTGGCGGCGAGCTGCCGGCGATGGTCCTGATCGATGCGGTTACACGACTGCTGCCTGGAGCTTTAGGGCATGCGGACTCCGCCGAGGAAGATTCCTTTACGGATGGTTTGCTGGATTGCCCGCACTACACCCGACCGGAGGTGTATGCGGATCAGCGTGTTCCCGACGTATTGCTAAGTGGCAATCACGCGCACATCCGGCGTTGGCGTTTACAGCAGTCCCTTGGTAGGACCTTTGAACGACGCGCCGATCTTCTGGAAAGCCGCTCGCTTTCTGGAGAAGAGAAGAAGCTGCTCGAGGAATACATCCGCGAGCGGGACGATAGTTAACAACGTATCGATGGTAAATCCGTTGATTTACCTTAGGAGCACAGCATGACTAACAAAATCATCCTTGCACTCGAAGCAGAGCAGATGACCAAAGAAATCCCTACCTTTGCCCCGGGCGACACCATTGTCGTTCAGGTGAAAGTGAAGGAAGGCGACCGTGCACGTCTGCAAGCGTTCGAAGGCGTTGTAATCGCCAAGCGTAACCGCGGCGTAAACAGTGCATTCACCGTTCGTAAAATCTCCAACGGTGTTGGCGTAGAGCKTACTTTCCAGACCTACAGCCCGCAAATCGACAGCATGGCCGTTAAACGTCGCGGTGACGTACGTAAAGCCAAGCTGTACTACCTGCGTGACCTGTCCGGTAAAGCAGCTCGCATCAAGGAAAAACTGGCTTAAGTCCAGCTTCCGATGCAAAAAAAAAGCAGCCTGCGGGCTGCTTTTTTGTTGCCTGCGATTTCTCAGGCGCAGACGGTGTCTGGCTGAATCAGCGCGAGCAGCGTCCACCCCGCCGAAGGTTTCAGCGAGCTGCCAGGCGTCACCACATGCACCCATCCGCTGGCATCGCGGATGAACAACAACGTTGCCCGATCCCCGTGCAGTTCCCGGTAGTCTTCCAAATCAAATTCCTCTGTCAGATGCGTGCTGTAGAGCTCGGCGCCCTGGCTGAGCAGACTGGCCAGTTTGCCGTAGGTCATTCCCTCGCTGCCGAGCAAGCGCCCACGATGCTTGCGGCTCGCCCGATGCTTGTCGGTGCGGCGGCTGTCCTGGCCGCTGGCTACGCCGAACATGCGCTGATGACCAAAGTCATGACGAAAGCGCATGGTCGCCACCGTGTTCAATTCGCCCGAAGGTGACAGGGTCAGCAAATGCCCCAGGCCAACCAGATCCAGATGAGCATCGGCATGCTGTGATGCCGGATTGCCGAAGTAGGTGGGCAGACCGTCCATTCGCGCCGCCCGAATGTTCTCCCAACTTGAATCCGTCAGCAGTACTCGACTGCCCAGTTGTTGCAAGGCTTTGCCCACGGTTCGCGCCGGGCCGTTGGCGCCGACGATGAGGAAGCCGCTGGGCGCTGGTTCAGCGACTTTCAATAACCGGGCTAACGGTCGAGCCGTGGCACTTTGCAGTACCACCGTGCCGATGATCACAGCAAACGTCAGCGGCACCAGCAGCAAGRCACCTTCATGGCCGGCTTCATCCAGACGAATCGCGAAAATCGCCGAGACCGCCGCCGCCACAATCCCTCTCGGTGCGATCCAGGCCAGCAGCGCGCGTTCACGCCAGCTCAGGCTTGAACCCGCCGTGGAAAGCATCACGTTCAATGGCCGGGCAATCAACTGAATGATCAGCAGCAGAATCAGCACCAGCGGCCCCAGTGCAATCAAGGCGTTCAAGTCCAGCCGCGCGGCCAGCAGAATGAATAGCCCGGAGATCAGCAGCACACTGAGGTTCTCCTTGAAGTGCAGGATGTCGCGCACATCCACGCCCTTCATGTTGGCCAGCCACATCCCCATCAACGTCACCGCCAGCAATCCGGATTCGTTCATGACTTCATTGGCCGCAATGAAAATCCCCAACACCGCCGCGAGCGCTGCCAGGTTGTGCAGGTATTCGGGCAGCCATTGGCGTCGGATGATCGTGCCGAGCACCCAGCCCCCGGCGATCCCGCATAAGCTGCCGCACACAATCACGCCACCGAAAGTCAGCAGGCTTTGGCTCCAGCCATCACCCGAGGCGCGGGCGATGATAAAGCTGTAAACCACCACGGCGAGCAGGGCTCCGATTGGATCGATGACAATGCCTTCCCAGCGCAGGATGTTGGCAATCGAGGCTTTCGGCCGCACGACGCGCAGCATTGGCACGATGACCGTGGGGCCGGTGACCAGCGTCAAGCTGCCGAACAGAATGGCGAGCAACCAGTCGAACCCCAGTAGCCAATGGGTCGCGACGGCAATGACCACCCAGGTCGAGAGCGCGCCGATGGTGACCAGTCGATGCACCACGCTGCCAATCTCGCGCCATTCTGAAAGGTGCAGGGTCAGGCTGCCTTCAAACAGGATCAGTGCCACCGCCAGCGATACCAGCGGCATCAGCAATGGTCCGAACATTTCCAGCGGGTCGAGCAGACCCAGAACCGGCCCGACCAGAATCCCGGTCAACAATAGAAACAGAATCGCCGGTAACTTGAGGCGCCAGGCCAACCATTGGCAGCCCAACGCTGCCGCACCGATACCGCCAAAAACCAACAGAATCTGCTGTTCGCTCATTGAAGCTCCTGTTCCTTGAAGTGGCGGGCTATGAAAGACTAGCGGCCATTTTTACAGTTCACCTTTTTTTCGCGCGCAGTCCCGAGACTGTGTGCCTAGAGCGCCCATGCCTGCTATCGATCATCCGCTGATAGACCAGTTTCTCGACGCCCTGTGGCTGGAGAAAGGTCTTTCCGACAATACCCGCGATGCTTATCGCAGCGACCTGGCCCTGTTCAACGGTTGGCTGCAGGAGAAGGATCTGGAGCTGATCAACGCCGGTCGTGAGCTGATCCTCGATCATCTGGCCTGGCGCTTGGAGCAGAACTACAAACCCCGTTCCACTGCGCGATTTCTCTCGGGTGTGCGTGGCTTTTATCGCTATCTGCTGCGGGAAAAGTTGATCGCTGTCGATCCGACCTTGCGCGTCGACATGCCTCAGTTGGGCAGGCCTTTGCCTAAATCCCTGTCGGAAGCCGACGTTGAAGCCTTGCTCAAGGCGCCGGACTTGAGCGAAGCGATCGGCCAGCGTGACCGCGCCATGCTCGAAGTGCTGTATGCCTGTGGCTTGCGGGTGACCGAGTTGATCAGCCTGACCCTGGAGCAAGTCAACTTGCGTCAAGGCGTGTTGCGGGTGATGGGCAAGGGCAGCAAGGAACGATTGGTGCCGATGGGGGAGGAAGCGATTGTCTGGGTTGAGCGCTACATGCGCGATGCCCGTGGCGAACTGCTCGGCGGGCGCCCCAGTGATGTGCTGTTCCCGAGTCTGCGCGGCGAGCAAATGACCCGCCAGACCTTCTGGCACCGCATCAAGCACCAGGCCAAGGTCGCCGGGATCGGCAAGTCGCTGTCGCCGCACACGTTGCGCCATGCTTTCGCCACGCACCTGCTCAACCATGGTGCCGACTTGCGGGTGGTGCAAATGCTGCTCGGCCACAGCGATTTGTCCACCACCCAGATCTACACTCATGTAGCCCGGGCGCGCTTGCAAGACTTGCACGCCAAACATCACCCGCGCGGTTAACACAGGACTGTGTAGCCGCTGGCGAAGCCTGCGTTCGACTGCGCAGCAGCCGTAAACCCTGAGCCCGCGGTTTAACTGATACACCTCTGTGTCTGATTTAACGACTGCTGCGCAGTCGAACGCAGGCTTCGCCAGCTGCTACATAAAAGCGTCGTGCACGGTGAGTGAGATGACTTACGACAGGCGCATTCGGCCACACGGACCTTATGTGGTAGGCTTTGCCGGTTTGCACGATGGGCGTTTATGACCCGGTGTTTCGGCACGGGCGTTCTGATCGTCCCATTTGTCCGCCTTCAGGAGTTCTCATGCGTCTGACCCAGATTTTCGCCGCCGCCGCCATTGCGTTGGTCAGCACCTTTGCCGTCGCCGATGACGCGGCTGACAAAGCCATTCGTAAAAGCCTGGAAAACCTCCAGCTCGACGTGCCCGTCGAAACCATTACGGCCAGCCCGTTGCCAGGGATGTACGAAGTCAAACTCAAGGGCAGCCGTGTGCTGTATGCCAGCGCCGACGGCCAGTATGTCGTTCAGGGCTACCTGTTCCAGCTCAAGGATGGCAAACCGGTCAACTTGACCGAGAAGACCGAGCGCCTGGGTATTTCCAAACTGGTCAACGACATTCCTGTGGCTGAAACCGTGGTCTACCCGGCCATCGGCGAAACCAAGTCGCACATCACCGTATTTACCGACACCACCTGCCCGTACTGCCACAAGCTGCACGCCGAAGTGCCTGAGCTGAACAAGCGCGGCATTGAAGTGCGCTACGTTGCGTTCCCGCGCCAGGGCCTGGGTTCGCCGGGTGACGAACAGCTGCAAGCGGTCTGGTGCTCCAAGGACAAGAAAGCGGCCATGGACAAAATGGTCGATGGCAAGGAAATCAAGGCCGCCAAGTGCGATAACCCGGTTTCCAAGCAGTTCGCCCTCGGTCAGTCGATCGGCGTGAACGGTACACCGGCCATCGTTTTGGCCGACGGTCAGGTCATTCCGGGCTACCAGCCGGCGCCACAAGTCGCCAAACTGGCACTGGGCGCGAAGTAAATTCGCATCGTCACGGTCAGCCATTGACGATCATGGTCCGGCAGCCACATCGCCGGGCCATTAATAGAGAACCGCGAGCACGCGGTTGTTTTCACGGCCGACCTTGCGTCGGCCGTTTTATGGGGAGTTCACAGTGAAACCGGTCAAAGTAGGCATCTGTGGGTTAGGAACCGTCGGTGGCGGTACCTTCAACGTACTTCAGCGCAACGCCGAGGAAATTGCTCGTCGTGCCGGGCGTGGAATCGAAGTGGCACAAATTGCCATGCGCACGCCAAAGCCTCAGTTCCAGACGACCGGTATTGCGATTACCAACGATGTCTTCGAAGTGGCCACGAACCCTGAGATCGACATCGTTATAGAGCTGATGGGCGGCTATACCGTTGCCCGCGAGCTGGTACTCAAGGCCATCGAGAATGGCAAGCATGTGGTCACCGCGAATAAGGCATTGATTGCCGTTCACGGTAATGAAATTTTTGCCAAGGCACGCGAGAAAGGCGTGATCGTGGCGTTCGAAGCGGCGGTGGCCGGTGGCATTCCGGTGATCAAGGCGATCCGTGAAGGCCTGTCCGCCAACCGTATCAACTGGGTCGCCGGGATCATCAATGGCACCGGCAACTTCATCCTCACCGAAATGCGCGAGAAGGGTCGCACCTTCGAAGACGTGCTGGCCGAGGCGCAAGCCCTGGGTTACGCCGAAGCTGACCCGACGTTCGACGTTGAAGGCATCGACGCAGCCCACAAGCTGACGATCCTGGCGTCCATCGCGTTCGGTATCCCGCTGCAGTTCGACAAGGCTTACACCGAAGGCATCACCAAGCTGACCACCGCTGACGTGAACTATGCCGAAGCGCTGGGCTACCGCATCAAGCACCTGGGCGTTGCACGCAGCACCGCCAGCGGTATCGAACTGCGCGTACACCCGACGCTGATCCCGGCTGATCGCCTGATCGCCAACGTCAACGGCGTGATGAACGCGGTCATGGTCAACGGCGACGCTGCCGGTTCGACCTTGTTCTACGGTGCTGGCGCCGGCATGGAGCCAACGGCTTCGTCCGTGATCGCTGATCTGGTGGACGTGGTTCGCGCCATGACGTCCGACCCGGAAAACCGTGTGCCGCACCTGGCCTTCCAGCCGGACTCGCTGTCGGCTCACCCGATCCTGCCGATCGAAGCCTGCGAAAGCGCCTACTACCTGCGCATTCAGGCCAAGGACCATCCGGGCGTGTTGGCCCAGGTGGCGAGCATCCTGTCGGAGCGCGGCATCAACATCGAGTCGATCATGCAGAAGGAAGCCGAGGAACACGACGGCCTGGTGCCGATGATCCTGCTGACCCATCGCGTGCTGGAGCAGCACATCAACGATGCGATCGCCGCTCTCGAAGCCCTGGCGGGCGTCGTCGGTCCGGTTGTACGGATCCGCGTCGAGCACCTGAACTAAGCCGATATCGTTGACCGGGCCCGCTTGCGGGCCCGGCACTACGAACACTGTCCATTGGAGTCAGTCATGCGTTACATCAGTACCCGCGGCCAGGCACCGGCCCTGAATTTCGAAGACGTCCTGCTGGCAGGTCTTGCCACCGACGGCGGTCTGTACGTCCCGGAAAACCTGCCACGTTTTACCCAGGAAGAAATCGCCTCCTGGGCCGGCCTGCCGTATCACGAGCTGGCCTTCCGGGTCATGCGCCCGTTCGTTACCGGCAGCATTCCCGACGCCGATTTCAAAAAGATCCTTGAAGAAACCTACGGCGTGTTCTCGCACAACGCCGTGGCACCGTTGCGTCAGCTGAACGGCAATGAATGGGTGTTGGAACTGTTCCACGGCCCGACCCTGGCGTTTAAAGACTTCGCCCTGCAACTGCTCGGTCGTTTGCTCGACTACGTGCTGGAAAAGCGCGGTGAGCGCGTGGTGATTGTCGGCGCTACTTCCGGCGACACCGGTTCGGCTGCCATCGAAGGCTGCAAGCACTGCGAAAACGTCGACATCTTCATCCTGCACCCGCATAACCGCGTGTCGGAAGTGCAGCGTCGCCAGATGACCACTATCTTCGGCGAGAACATCCATAACATCGCCATCGAAGGCAACTTCGATGACTGCCAGGAAATGGTCAAGGCGAGCTTCGCTGACCAGAGCTTCCTCAAAGGCACACGTCTGGTGGCGGTGAACTCGATCAACTGGGCGCGGATCATGGCCCAGATCGTTTACTATTTCCACGCAGCGCTGCAGCTGGGTGGCCCGGCGCGCTCGGTATCGTTCTCGGTGCCGACCGGCAACTTCGGCGACATCTTCGCCGGTTACCTGGCGCGTAACATGGGCCTGCCGATCAACCAGTTGATCGTCGCTACCAACCGCAACGACATCCTGCACCGCTTCATGAGCGGTAATCAGTACGTCAAGGAAACCCTGCACGCCACGCTGTCACCGTCGATGGACATCATGGTGTCGTCGAACTTCGAACGCCTGCTGTTTGACCTGCACGGTCGCAACGGTGCAGYCATTGCCGGCCTGATGGACAGCTTCAAACAGGGTGGCGGTTTCAGCGTTGAAGAGGAGCGCTGGACCGAAGCCCGCAAGCTGTTTGATTCGCTGGCTGTGGATGATGCACAAACCTGCGAAACCATCGCCGAAGTGTACGAGCAGACCGGCGAATTGCTGGACCCGCACACGGCCATCGGCGTGAAAGCTGCGCGCGAGTGCCGTCGTAGCCTGGATATTCCAATGGTGATTCTGGGGACGGCCCATCCGGTCAAATTCCCGGACGCGGTGGAGAAGGCTGGCGTAGGAAAAGCGCTTGAGCTCCCTGCACATCTTTCTGATTTGTTTGAGCGAGATGAGCGTTGCACCGTGTTGCCGAACGACCTGAAAGCTGTACAGGCCTTTGTCAGTCAGCATGGCAACCGTGGTAAACCCTTGTAAGCGCTAAAAGCTGTCACATTTTGAAGCCCGTCTCCTGACGGGCTTTCTCGTTTCTGCATGCCACACTTGTCCCACTTCGTTAATGAAGAGCCGCCTATGACGGACAGACGAGTTGAACAGCAAGGAAGTGGTGATGCAGTTTTTCAAAGGATTAAAACCAGCCGTGTGCTGGATGTTTTTACTCATTGCCCTGGGTTTTGCTCAAGGGGCAACTGCAGCGCAATTGGCAGTGCCGCAGTCCGCGGAGCCTGCCGTCAGAGCGATGATCGAGCTCGACGCCCAAGAACGTGAATGGATTGCTGCACACCCTCGGGTGATTGTCGCTTCGGCGCAGTACCCGCTGTATCTGTTCAAGGATGAGCACGGTCAATGGAGCGGCTTGAACAACGATTTGCTCAACCGCATCAGCGCCATGACAGGCTTGCAATTTGTTCACGAAGAGACGTTTTCCACTGATCAGTTGATGGGGCGTCTGGAAAGTGGAGCCGCGGACATGACCACGACGCTGGCAATGAATGACGAGCGCAAGACGTTTATGGATTTCAGTCACTCGTTCGGGGGCGCTGGCTGGGTGCTGATCGGGCGCGCGGGGATGCCTGTCGTTGAGTCTCTGGATCAAATGGCAAAACGGGTGCTGGTGCTACCGGCCAGGCATGCGCTGGAGGCGACGATTCGTCGTGACCATCCGGCGATCGTGTTGCGCTCGGTGAAAACCTATGCCGAAGGCCGGGCGCTGGTCGAGAGCGGTGAGGCGTATGCCACCATCGAAAACGAAATCGGTGCGCATCTCTATCCCGCGGGACAGCTTAAGGTGTGGCATACCCTGGAGGGAAAGTGGGACCCCGATTACCTGGCGGTCCGCAAAGGCCAGGCGCAATTGTTGAGTATCCTCAACAAAGCGCTCGAAGCTTTTCCGCCTGCCGAGTTGCGCGCCATTCGCTTGAAATGGCTCGACGGTATCAGCCCGGTGCACGCGCCCACTGTATGGCAGCGGCTAAGCCAGTGGGGTTGCTGGGGAGTGGTCTTTGTCAGTCTGTTTGGCTTGCTGTCGTTGCTGTGGAGTCGTCGCTTCACGGTGTTGATCAAGAAACGGCTGGAAGCGGAGAAAAGCCTCGGCGACCAGCTCGCCTTTCAGCACGCCTTGATGGATGCCATGCCCGATCCGATGTTTGTGCGTGATCTGGAAGGGCGTTTGATCATGTGCAACAAAAGTTACGAGGAGAGCCTGGCGACCCGTTTCGAGCAGATTCAGGGCCGACAGTTGATTGAACTGGATGTCTTGCCCAAAGCGACTGCTGAACGTTTGCATGCCGAGTTCATCAGCCAATTGAGTACGCGCAAGGCGCGGTTCAGCGAACGTCAATTGCAGTTCAAGAACGGTATCAGGGATATCTACCAGTGGACGGTGCCGTTCTATAGCGCCGATGGCCAATTGCGTGGTTTGTTGGGCGGCTGGACGGACAGGGGGCGGAGCCGCGACGGGTGATGCGCTTGTTTTTTCCCTGTCATCTTTGCCGTGCATGCTCTAACAACCAGAGGCGCCGACGCGCGTGTACCTGGAATCCAGAACTTTCTACTCGGGCCAGTGGTCACTAATGGTGAGCACGCCCCAGGCACTTTGTTTTCGGACTATTGAGTGGTGATCGAGATGGAAAGTATCAGTCTGTTGCTCGGTGAAGCGCTGAGCCCGTATCAGGTCACGCTGTCCCCGTCGGGTGCCCATGGCGAATGCCTGGTAACACTGAAAAATGCGACCGGCGTCATTGTCGTCGAACGGGCCTTCAATCAGGCTCAGTTGACCGACAAACGTCTGCTGACCGACGTCGTCGACGGCTTGCACCGCGACGTGCTCATTGCCGAAGGACGGCTGGAGCCTTGCGTTATCGCGGCATTGCGCAATGCCGCTCAGGACAAAATGCTGGCTAGCCGAAATTGAAGTGACATCTGTGGGAACCTTCCTGCGCACAGATCAGTCAGACCCTACAGCAGCAGGATCAAGCATTGTGCTCCGGTGCTTGTCGCTTGCTGTTACGGGTCTTTATGTAGGCCACGTTTAACCCCGAGTTGTCTCCCCACTGCTCGGGGTTTCTTTTTGCCTGCGATTTGTCACTGCCCGGCCTGATGCTCGAAAAAGGCCCGGGTCTCTTCCAGATAGGCGCCGCGACTTTCCGGATCGAGCCAGGCCGCATAGGCCTCGCTCAAATGATCGCGCGGCATTTTGCGCAGCAATTGGTTGATCTCGACGATGGCCTGCCGACCCTTGGGAGTGTCGGTGCAACCGATGTAGCCGGAGAGGTATTTGCCGGTGCCGCGAATCGGATAAAACTGCAATTCATCTTCCGCTATCCCTTGCTGTTGGGCCTGATAGCGGATTTCCGGGCGGTAACCCAACAACAGTCGCAAGCGCCCCAGGCGTTGCATTTGCAACAGACTGCCCAAGGCGTCGTTTCCGTAGTGCAACGTCAACGCACCGGGCGGTGCTTGTTTGAGCAATGCATCGAGGTATTCGCCGTAGTTGCGCTCGGCAATAATCCCCAGCTTCTCGCGACCACTGGCCAGCAGGGCAGCCAGGTCTACTTCAGCGTCCCGAATAAAGGGCTCCAGCACCGGCTGATCTATCCGTCTGACCGCCAAACCATTGCTCATGGCCCGAAAAACCGGGAGGGAAAATGCGATCCAGCTTTCACGCTCCTTGCTCCAGTTCAACGCCGCATCGCAGGTCAGGGACGGCTCGTGGAGCATTTGCAAGCCGCGAGCGCGATTGACCCGCATGACGGTGTGTTCGTATTGCGGCATGCCGGCGATCAATAGAGGCAACAGCTGATCGATGACGCCTTGACCTTTTTTCGGTCCTTCGAAAATGGTCAGGGGCGGTAGATCTCGCATCAACCAGACCAGGGTTTCCCTGGGTTGTGCCATCGCCGATGAGACCAGGCCGCCGAGCAGAAATATCAACAGCAACGCGCCTGTCACCCGCGCGTCGGACGACGTGCGAGGTCTAAAGGGCAACGCAAGCAGGCGCCTCAGCTTAGATAGCTCCGTCTTTGCGCAGTTGTGCGATCTGCGTCGCGTCATAGCCAAGTTCCTGGAGTACCTGTGCGTTGTGCTCGCCCAGTTGCGGCCCAACCCATTGCGAAGTGCCGGGTGTCTCTGAGAGTTTCGGCACGATTCCCGGCATCTTGAAATCTTTGCCGTCCGGAAGCTTGGCCTGCAGGAACATTTCCCGGGCCAGGTACTGCGGATCGCTGAACATGTCTTCGGCACTGAAGATCCGGCTGGCCGGAACGTCGGCCTGATTCAGCTGTTCGATAACCGTGTCCAGCGGCAGTGAGTTGACCCAGCGATCGATCACGCCATAAATTTCGTCGCGACGGCTGTCACGCCCGTCATTGCTGGCCAGCACCGGGTCATTGGCCAGGTCTTCGCGGCCGATGATCAGCATGAACCGTTTGAAAATCGCATCGCCGTTGGCGCCGATCTGCACATGTTTGCCGTCGGCGCTGGTGTGGATCGAGGAGGGCGTGATACCCGGCATGATGTTGCCGGTGCGTTCGCGAATGAAACCAAACACATCGAACTCCGGCACCATGCTTTCCATCATGGCAAAGATCGCTTCGTACAGCGCCACGTCGACCACTTGGCCGAGACCGCCGTTCACTTCGCGATGACGCAGGGCCATCAGTGCGCCGATCACGCCCCAGAGCGCCGCGATCGAGTCGCCGATGGAAATCCCGGTGCGTACCGGTGGTCGGTCTTCGAAACCGGTGATATAGCGCAAACCGCCCATGGATTCGCCAACCGCGCCAAAACCTGGCTGGTCTTTCATCGGCCCGGTCTGACCGAAGCCGGAGAGACGCACCATCACCAGTTTCGGGTTCAGCGCGTGCAAGGTCTCCCAGCCGAGGCCCAGTTTTTCCAGCACGCCAGGGCGGAAATTCTCGATCAGGATGTCGGCTTCGCCCAGCAACTTTTTCAGAATCGCCAGGCCGTCAGGGTGTTTCAGGTTTAGTGTCAGGGATTTTTTGTTGCGCGCCTGAACGAACCACCACAGCGAAGTGCCTTCGTACAGTTTTCGCCATTTACGCAACGGATCGCCGCCGTCGGGGGATTCGATCTTGATCACTTCAGCGCCAAACTCGCCGCAAATGCGTGAGGCAAACGGCCCGGCGATCAGCGTACCCAATTCAATGACTTTCAAACCTGAGAGCGGTTTTCCTGTAAGCGGCATGCGGGATCCTGTAGGACAAAGGCTGAGCGGATACAGCGTTTTAACATAGCCGAACGTCAGACGACCAAGGTTCATCGCCTTCAATTCGTTGATTGCCTACAGCATCGGTTAGACTTGCCGCCTTTCCTCGTATCAAGAAGCCCGTTCATGGCCCAGCCGTCCACGACCTACAAGTTTGAACTGAACCTCACCGACCTCGACCGCAGCGTTTACCAGACTGTGAAGCAGACCATCGCCCGTCACCCTTCGGAAACCGAAGAGCGCATGACCGTGCGGCTGCTGGCCTACGCCTTCTGGTACAACGAGCAGCTGTCATTTGGTCGTGGTCTGTCAGACGTGGATGAACCCGCTCTGTGGGAAAAGAGCCTGGACGACCGTGTCCTGCACTGGATCGAAGTCGGTCAGCCAGATGCCGATCGCCTGACCTGGTGCTCGCGTCGCACCGAACGCACCAGCCTGCTGGCCTACGGCAGCCTGCGTGTCTGGGAAACCAAAGTGATCCCGGCGATCAAAACCCTGAAAAACGTCAACATCGCCGCCGTGCCGCAGGAAGTCCTGGAAACCCTGGCCAAGGACATGCCACGCGTTATCAAGTGGGACGTGATGATCAGCGAAGGGACGATTTTCGTGACCGACGACCGTGGTCAGCACGAAGTCCAGTTGCAATGGCTGCAAGGTGAGCGCGGCTGATCCTGCGCCGACACCCGATTAATCCCACGTATTCAAGAGAAGCCTCCGTCACCCCATGCGTATCGATCCTCGCCAACTGCCTGCAACTCTGCCATTTCTCGGTGATCTGCCACCGCTGCTGACCCGCCTGTACGCGGCGCGGGGCGTGCTCACCGAGGCTGAACTGGACAAGAGCCTGGCGCGGCTGATTCCGTTCCAGCAGCTCAAAGGCATCGATGCCGCCGTGGATTTGCTGGTGACGGCGCTGGAGCAGCGGCAGCGGATTCTGATCGTCGGCGACTTCGACGCCGATGGCGCGACGGCCAGTACCGTGGGCGTGTTGGGGTTGCGCCTGCTGGGCGCCGCTCATGTCGACTACCTGGTGCCGAACCGTTTTGAGTATGGCTACGGCCTGACACCGGAAATCGTCGAAGTGGCGTTGACCCGTTCGCCACAGCTGCTGATTACCGTGGACAACGGGATCTCCAGCGTCGAAGGTGTCGCGGCGGCGAAGCAGCATGGCCTGAACGTGCTGGTTACCGATCACCACTTACCGGGCGATGAACTGCCGCTGGCCGATGCCATCGTCAACCCGAACCAGCCAGGGTGCGAGTTTCCGAGCAAGGCGCTGGCCGGCGTCGGGGTGATTTTTTATGTGCTGATGGCCCTTCGCGCCCGTCTGCGCAGCCTCGGGTGGTACGAGAGCCGCCCGCAGCCAAACATCGGTGAACTGCTCGACCTGGTGGCGCTGGGCAGCGTTGCCGACGTGGTGCCGCTGGATGCCAACAACCGGATTCTGGTGCACCAGGGCCTGGAGCGAATTCGCGCCGGACGTGCCCGGCCGGGAATCAAGGCCATCCTGGAAGTGGCCAAGCGCGAACCTGCACGCATCACCTCCACGGATTTGGGCTTCATTGTCGGCCCGCGCCTGAACGCGGCAGGGCGGCTGGACGACATGAGCCTGGGTATCGAATGCCTGCTCACCGAAGACGCGGGAATGGCGCGGGAAATGGCCGTCCAGCTGGATGGCATGAACCAGGACCGCAAATCCATCGAGCAGGGCATGCAGCGTGAAGCGCTGGCGCAACTGAAGGATTTGCCGGTCGAGTCGATGCCGTTCGGCTTATGCCTGTTCGACCCCGAATGGCACCAAGGGGTCATCGGGATCCTCGCTTCGCGTATGAAAGAGCGCTATTTCCGTCCGACGATCGCCTTTGCCGATGCGGGCGATGGTTTGCTCAAGGGCTCGGGGCGTTCGGTTCAGGGCTTCCACATTCGCGACGCGTTGAGCGTGGTGGCAGCGCAGCATCCGAACCTGATCAGCAAATACGGCGGTCATGCCATGGCGGCTGGCCTGACGCTGCCGGAAGCGAATTTTCCGCTGTTCGCCGAGGCCTTTGACGCCGAAGTGCGGCGACAATTGCGTGAAGAAGACCTGACCGGGCGCCTGCTGTCGGACGGCACGCTGGCGGTCGAAGAGTTTCACCTCGAGCTGGCGCGTGCCCTGCGACATGCCGGTCCTTGGGGGCAGCACTTCCCGGAGCCGTTGTTCCATGGCGTGTTCCAATTGGTCGAGCAGCGCGTGGTCGGCGAACGTCACCTCAAAGTGGTACTGAAAAGCGAATGCGGTTCGGTCAAACTCGACGGTATCGCCTTCGGCGTCGACCGCGATATTTGGCCGAACCCGACCATCAAGTGGGTGGAATTGGCCTACAAGCTCGACCTCAACGAGTTCCGTGGCAACGAAACCGTTCAGCTGATGATTGTCCACATCGAACCGCGTTGACTCCATCGCGGGCTTGCCCGCGATAGCAAACTTTCTGACCCCCAATTCATCTGAACCCTCCCTCATCCCCCGATGTCGACTAGGCTCTAATCACTGCTTGATTATCCTTGTGACGTCTTGTCGAATTTTTTGCCCGCGGGGGCGGGTGCTGCGCCTTTTTCATGTCACTCGTCGACTTTTCAAACAGAACCCTGGAGCCTGCCCACTGATACGAGAGGTGACCCATGAGTCTGCTGCTTGAACCCTATACCCTGCGTCAATTGACCCTGCTCAACCGTATTGCGGTCTCTCCGATGTGCCAGTACTCCAGCGTCGATGGGCTGGCCAATGACTGGCACCTCGTCCACCTCGGCAGTCGCGCTGTCGGCGGTGCCGGCCTGGTGTTTACCGAAGCCACGGCGGTCACCGCCGACGGGCGCATCACCGACCAGGACCTCGGCCTGTGGAACGACGAACAGATCGAACCCCTGCAACGCATCACGCGCTTTATCGCCGCCCAGGGATCTGTGGCCGGTATCCAGTTGGCGCACGCCGGGCGCAAGGCCAGCACCCATCGGCCGTGGCTCGGCAAACATGGCAGCGTCAAGCCCGAAGACGGTGGCTGGGTGCCGGTGGGGCCTTCGACGATTGCATTTGACCCGCAGCACACCCACCCACGGCAGCTCGATGAAAGCGAGATCGCCGAGGTCGTCCAGGCTTTTGTTGACTCGGCCCGGCGCGCACTGACCGCTGGTTTCAAAGTGGTCGAAATACACGCCGCCCACGGTTACCTGTTGCATCAATTTCTTTCGCCCCTGAGCAATCAGCGACGCGATCAATTTGGCGGTTCGTTCGAGAACCGGATTCGGCTGGTGCTGCAAGTCACTGAAGCGGTGCGTGCGGTATGGCCTGAAGAGCTGCCGCTGTTCGTGCGGGTGTCGGCTACCGATTGGGTGGAAGACGGCTGGAACCCGGATGAAACGGTAGAGCTGGCGCGACGCCTCAAGGCGTTGGGCGTGGACCTGATTGACGTTTCCTCGGGCGGTACGGCCGCCAATGCCGAAATTCCGACAGGGCCCGGTTATCAAACCCGCTTCGCTGAGCGTGTGCGCAAGGAGTCGGGCATTGCCACTGGCACGGTTGGAATGATTACCGAGCCGGCGCAGGCCGAGCACATTTTGCGCACCTGTCAGGCGGACATCATCTTCCTGGCCCGTGAGTTGTTGCGCGACCCGTATTGGCCGCTGCATGCCGATGATGACCTGGGTGGACGCAAGGCCATCTGGCCGGCGCAATACCAACGCGCGACCCATCGGGAGCAGCCGATTCATGAGTCGGATTTGCGTGACTGATTGACGCTGTAAAACCAAAAAGCCCCGGTCGAGTTGACTGGGGCTTTTGCGTTTCTGTGCACTGAGGTTTGTTGTCTGTCAGGCCCTCTTCGCGAGCAAGCTCAGCGCCTACAAGGGTATCGTATCGAACGCATACACTTGTAGGCGCTGAGCTTGCTCGCGATGGGGCCAGCCCAGACAACCATTAACTGTCAGGTGTACTTACGCTTATCCGGCGCTGGCGGGAAATACTGATACAACCAGGTTTCACTCAACGTCCGGTCATTGGTTCGAATGAACAACCGCAGCTCCACCGGCTCGACGCTGTCATTGGTCGGGAACCAGTCGAAGGTGATGCGKTAACCCTTGATGTCATCGAGCACCAGCACGTTGAAATCCTTCACCTGCCCGTTCGAGCACGTCACCACCGGCTCGATCCCGGCACCTTCGGGCAAGCGATCGAGGCCGCCGCCAGTGAAGTCCACGGCAAAACGCCGCGCCCAGACTTCGGGGTAGTGCTCGCCCGGCGCCCAGCCCTCGGTGAAGCCGCCCATGCCCGAGCGGGTGGCGTTGACCCGAGCCAATGGCGTGCCGACCGGTGGCAGCGCGCTCCAGTACAGCTTGTAGCCATAGTTCAGGGAGTCACCGGCCGCGACCGGTTTTTTCGGGGTCCAGAACGCGACGATGTTATCCAGTGTTTCACCGGTCGTAGGAATTTCCAGCAGATCGATAGAGCCTTCGCCCCACGCGGTTGTAGGTTCTACCCACAGGCTCGGACGCTTGCTGTACCAGTCGACCGTGTCCTGATAGCTGGCGAATTCATGGTCCGTCTGCACCAGGCCGAAGCCTTTGGGATCGGTGTCGGCGAAGGCGTTGAATTGCAGTTTCGCCGGGTTGTTCAGTGGGCGGCAGATCCACTCGCCGTTACCGCGCCACATCGCCAGACGGTCCGAGTCGTGAATCTGTGGGTGAATGGTGTCGCACATGCGCCGTTCATGGGTGCCACAGCTGAACATGCTGGTCATGGGCGCGATCCCCAGTTGCTCGATGGCAGTACGCGCGTTGACGTGGGCATCGACCGCCATGACCACCTGATTGGCCTGGCAATCGATGTCAAAACGGTAAGCGCCGGTGGCGCTCGGCGAATCCAGCAGGGCATAGACCACAAAACGGGTGCTGTCCTTGTCCGGAGTCTCGAACCAGAACTTGGTGAAGTCCGGAAATTCCTCGCGCTTCTTTGCGTAGGTATCGATTGCCAGGCCGCGTGCCGACAGCCCGTATTGCCCGGTGCTATCCACCGCTCGGAAATAACTCGCGCCAAGGAAGGACAGCACATCGTGCCTGTCCAGCTCCGGGGCCTTGAACAGCTTGAACCCGGAAAACCCCAAATCGCCCGTCAGTTGTTTGGTGTCGACCGTGGTTTTTTCATAGTTGAACAGGGAAGGGCGGAAATGCACCTCGCGCGCCTGACGCGTCTTGGGATCGACGCTGTACATGCGAACCGGCTGCTTGAACCCCATGCCGACGTGGAAAAACTGCACGTCCAGCTGACCGTTCAGGTCTTTCCACAGCGAATGGTTCGCGTCGTAGCGGATGGCGTTGAAATTCTGCGGCGTCATGGTCGCCAGCGTTGGCGGCAGCACCTGCTTGGTGTCCTGATAGCGGTTGCCGGCAAGTTGCTTGGCCTGAATTTTCAGTGCTTCGAAATCGAAGGCCTGGGCCTCGCCATCCGCTGTGCCATTGCCCGCCCAGGCGCGGGCGGCCAACAGGCCGGTGGCAGACAAACCGGTGTAAGCCGCGATGGCCATGGACGCTTTGAGCAAGTTCCTGCGATGCATAAGTACAACCTGTCGTGAACAATCCCGCGCCGTTCCTGGCACGTGCTGGATCAAAAATATCGGTTCGGACATGCCTTCGGCCAAACGCAACGGACTTTAAACAGATGCCAAATAGCTTAAACCGTTCGATTGCAGACAAGAATTGATGGGTAACACTTTGTCAGTGTGGCAATGAAACAAGAAATGTCGGTGAAGTTTTCCGACAGTACTTTCTGATTTATAGGGCATTTCTGCTTTTTTTGACTAATTACTCTAAAAATCGCTTTTCAGCGCGCAGATAGTTTCTATTCTGTGGTCATGACCGGTTTCTGCCCTTCAGGCCGGCGACTGATGAAGAGGAAAGGGCGATGCGGTTTTTGAAGTTTCCACAGACCTATAGAAGGACATCGTCCATGACGAAAGTACAAGGACTCACCGATATGTTAGGAATCCTTCCATGCCTGGCGAGTGGCCGGCGAAGGCGTCGGCTCAGCCCGGATGAGCTGAAGTTGTTGCAACGGTATCGCGAGCTGTCGGAGAGCGACCGGATTGCGATGCGGTATCTGGTGGATGCGATGCGGAGTGTTTCGCGGTTTTGAAGGTTTGAGATTAAGTCTTGTTGGAAAGCCAAGGGGCGGACTGTGAAGTCCGCCCCTTTTTCATTTTTTACCCTGTCTTCAACTGCAAGTGCCCATGATCTTGAAGGGTCGTTGTACTTGCATCAGGTCAGGCATGTCCCGCCATTTGATCCAGGCTTGATGTTGCCAATGCAGCAGCGGCACCGAGATGCCTGCCCATTGCAATGAACTCAGGCTTGGAATGTTATCCACAGCAGCTTTCGACTCACGCAGGGTAGGTATGACCTCGTTGCTCAGCCATTGGCGCAAGTTTCGGTTTTCCGGGACGAAATGGTGAACCAGCAGGGCGTACATCCCAGATTCGCTGACCATCAACGATTCAATGGTTTTGCCGTTCCTCAGCAACAAGACCTGTTGGCGCTGATCGGGATCGAGCTTCAGGGTGAGGCGTTGATCCAGAGGGCGGCCCATCAGGCGACCGAGGTCCTGGACGCAGAACCAAGCCTGGTTGGCGTGCATGAAGGTGTGAAGAAAGCGGTTGTGGCGGGTGAAGACGGTTGGGGTGAAATGAGGATGGATTTTGGACGGATTTAGCGTGTGCTCAAGCATTTTCGACTCCATGTTGAAAAGGAGCCGCCACTGATCCTTCGACAGATTTGGGTGGCGGACCGTGCGGCGTTCGAAGTCGGGACATTCTCGATCAACATGAAGCCAAGAGGCCCGCGCCACACGGCCCACCATAAAGCGAAACTGAAAGGCAAAAAATTGCCCCAGTTCATATGGGGGCGCGGATGCGCCATGTTGATAGTGTTCCGGCTTCGACCCCGGGTCGCTGATTTGGCAGCGACGAGGTAAAGCCTATCTCTCAGGCGCTCGCGGCGCCAAGTCTACTCTGGCGACGCATGCCGTAGGAATGGGGCTTTTAACTTGAAGGCTCGGGCTGTAGGAATTTCCTGTTTTTGCTTGAAATGCACTGATGCAGCATCCCAGCCCAGGTTTTTCCTATAGTTTTTTCGTTTTCAGGAACGAACTGCAGGTTTGCTACATGTTGATCGAATTCTCTGTTTCCAACTATCGCTCCTTCCGTGACAAACAAACCCTGTCCATGGCTGCGACGCCGCGCTTGAGCAAAAAGCGCAACCTGTTCGCGCCGCCGGTAAATGGAGAAAAACTGCCGGATTTGTTGAAGGTGGCGGCGATCTACGGGCCGAATGCGTCTGGTAAATCTTCGCTCATTCGGGCGATGGGAATCATCGGACAGTTGCTCACAGCATTACCGTCCTCAAATGATGAACCGCTACCGGTTTCGCCCTTTCGTTTTGACCCGAAACTCCAACATGAACCCAGTTGTTTTGAGTACAACTTCATTCAACGCGGGCTCCGATATCGGTTTGTTCTGCGCCTGACTGCTCTGCGGATTATCGAGGAACAACTGGTTTCATACCCCAAAGGCAAGGAAGTGCTGCTGTATCAGCGTCGTTTTGCGGAGGAGGGTGAGCAGTATATTTTTGGAGCACACCTTGAGGGTGGTAAAGAAGTCCACAATGCGTGGCGGCGTCTGACGAGCCCCAAAACATTGTTTATTTCGCAGGCGATAGCGAACAGTAGCGAAGAGCTGACCCAGTTGCGGGGTCCGTTTGGCTGGTTTCAAACCGGTCTACTCGTGATCGAGCAGAACAACTTCATGGGGCTGTCAGCCGCGTCCATCAGATTTCTGAAGATTGCTTCGGATCACACCGGCAATTTGCGAGATTTTCTAAAGGATGTGGATATCCCTGTGTCAGCTATCCACCTCAACACCGAAGACGCGGAATCTGTTCAACCTGCAAAAAAACTCACGCTGAAAGAGTTCTTTGCGGCCGCCCAAAAAGACAAAGTTACCCTGACGCATACGAGCCTTCTTGGAAAAGCCGAATTCGATTTTTCAGAGGAGTCGGGGGGTACAAAAAACCTGATCGGATTCTGGCTGCCTTGGTTCATGATCAATCACGCCGATGGGAGCGGGATTCTTTCTGTCGATGAGTTGGACAGCAGCCTTCACCCTTCAATCGTTGATGACCTGATTGAGAAACACTTGGACAGTGGGCTGGATACTCAACTGATCTTTACCACCCATGACACTCATCTAATGAACGCCAAAACACTTCGGCGCGATCAGTTCTGGATCACCGAGCGCGATGCCAACGGTGCAACCTGTCTTTATTCGGTTCACGATTTTGAAGGACGAGAAGGAGAGGACGTCGAGAAACGCTACTTTGAAGGCCGTTATCGCGGATTACCGTTGATAAGGCGGGGCTGATCATGGCACGCCCTATACGGCTGTTTGATCGAAAGGCATCCCGGTTCAAGCCTCAACCCAAAGTGCTGATTCTCTGTGAAGACAGCAAGTCAGGAAAACGATACCTGGAAGAGGCCGCATTTCATTTTCGCGCCAATGCTCAAGTGGACATTGCCCACTGCGGCATCACACACCCAAGTGGCATTGTAAAAACAGCCATCGCCCGTCAGAAAGGATTCGATAAGGTGTTTTGTGCCTTGGATCGCGATACGCATTTGTGTTTTGAGCGAGCAATTAATCTGGCTAGGCCGCATCCGAAAATCAAAGTTATCGCTTCATACCCCTGTTTTGAGTTTTGGCTTCTTCTGCATTTCGGGTTCAATCGAAAGCCTTTTCGTGCGGTCGGGAAGTGCTCTCCAGGCGACTTGGTAGCCAAGAGCCTCAGAGAAAAGCCCAACATGGATAAGTATGCGAAGGGCGAAGACATCAACTATTTCGCCAAACTCTTGGGGGAGCCATTTCAAAGGGCAAGAGCTTTAGCGCCAAAGATTATCGAGGATGTCGCCATTAGCGGCGAAGCCAACCCGAGTACCGAAATCCATCTATTGATGGACGAGTTTGAAAGTCTCTCCAAACCTCAACCGATTTAACACCACCAACCCAGCCCGCATCGCTGCGGGCTGAGAAAGTACCTTTACCGACTAACCTTCCACGCATCCCCCGCAGGCGCTGTACCGTGGTCATACGGCTTGGCAATCCACATGTACAACAACCCCAGGCCAATCACGATGGCCGTGCTCAGCACCATGGCGTAGTTGATGTACCACGCCGCATCCGGCGTACGCGGCCAGGCCATGTTGATGATTGCGCCAATGCCATACGCCAGCGCGCCGATGTTCACGATCCAGCCCCACGCACCGAGGGTGAATTTTCCGCTTGGTTTCCAGCCTTTCATACGGGCATAGAGAGCCCCGAGCACGATCATCTGGAACGCCAGGTAGATGCCGATGGCCGCGAAGCTGACGATGGTTGCTACCGCGTCCTGCAGGAAGAAGCCCAGCACGATGATCAGCGCCGGCAGGACGCCGGACACGAACAGCGCAGCCACCGGTACCTGGGTGTTAGGAGAAATCTTCTTCAGCAGTGAGCTGCCGATGACCATTTCATCCCGAGCGTAGGAATACAGCAGACGACTCGCCGCCGCTTGCAGGCTGATGACACAGGAGATGAAGGAAATCATCACCACGCCCATCACCACTTTCGAACCGACCGGGCCGAAGGCGTTGTTGAGGATGGTGGTGACCGGGTCTTTGTCGGTGCCGTTGATGACGGCTTGCATGTCCGGCACGGCGAGGATCAGCGCCAGGCAAGCAAACATTGCCGCGATGCCGCCGATGTAGATGGTCATGCGCATGGCCACCGGGATTTTCTTGCTCGGGTTCGGGGTTTCTTCGGCCACATCGCCGCAGGCCTCGAAGCCGTAGTACAGGAACATCCCCGCCAGCGAAGCGGTCAGGAAGGCTGGCAGGTACGAGCCGTCAACACTGATGTCGAAGGTGTTGAACAACACGCTGAGCGGTTGATGACGCTCGAAGACCAGCAGGTAAACGCCGACGATCACCGCGCCCACCAATTCACACAGGAAGCCGAACATGGCGATGCGCGCCAGCACCTTGGTGCCGCTGAGGTTGACCAACGTGGCAAACAGCGTCAGCAACAGCGCGATGATGATGTTGGTGTTGTTGCTCGGTTCAAAACCCATCATGGCCGCCAGGTACGGACCGGCACCCACGGCAACCGCGGCGATGGTCACGCACAGGGCGATGGAGTAGATCCAGCCGACCATCCACGCCCAGCGCTTGCCCACTAAACGACGGGCCCACGGGTAGACGCCACCGGAAATCGGGAATTGCGAAACCACTTCACCGAAGATCAGGCACACCAGCAACTGGCCGCATCCGACCAGCAAATAGGCCCAGAACATCGGTGGTCCGCCAGCGGCGAGGCACAGGCCGAAGAGGGTATAAACCCCTACGACGGGCGAGAGGTACGTGAAGCCCAGGGCGAAGTTTTCCCACAGGCTCATGCTGCGATTGAAGTTCGACGTGTAACCCAGTTTGCGTAACTGCTCGGCGTCGCTGTCAGCGACGGGGACAGCAAGTTCGGGTGTTGTATCCATGGTGTTAGCTCCGGAAAATCGGCAGATTTCGGATGTCCGAAACCGTGGCGGGGCCATGACGGCACTGCCCGGATCGGTGGTTATTGTTTTGACTTCTTTGGTTTGGTGCCTGATGGTGCGGGTGCCGGTTTCTTCCTTGAGTTTGCGGTGACGCCATCGCGGCGGTGCGGCGATCCGACAAGCCCGGCTCCTACAGGTATTGCAGTGAACCTGTAGGAGCAAAGCTTGCTCGCGATGTTTTTAATGCTTGAACATCACATGCCGGACGACGGTGTAGTCCTCCAGCCCGTACATCGACATGTCTTTGCCATAACCGGACAGTTTCTGACCGCCGTGAGGCATTTCGCTGACCAGCATGAAGTGCGTATTCACCCAGGTGCAGCCGTACTGCAAGCGGGCAGACATGCGATGCGCGCGACCGACATCCGCCGTCCAGACCGACGACGCCAGGCCGTAGTCCGAATCATTGGCCCAGCCCAGCACTTGGGCTTCATCGCTGAACTTTGTGACCGACACCACAGGCCCGAACACTTCGCGGCGAACAATTTCGTCATCCTGCTGGGCGTCGGCCAGTACGGTCGGCTCGAAGAAGAAGCCATTGCCGTCCACCGACTTGCCGCCGGTGATCAAACGGATGTGCGGTTGTGCAATGGCGCGCTCGACAAACCCGGCCACGCGGTCGCGATGTTGGGCGGTGATCAACGGCCCCAGTTCGGTCGACGGATCATCCTGCAAGCCGTACTTGATGCTGCTGACCGCCTCGCCGAGCTTCTCGACGAATTTTTCGTAGATGCCTGCCTGCGCATAGATGCGGCATGCCGCCGTGCAGTCCTGACCGGCGTTGTAGAAACCAAAGGTGCGGATGCCTTCCACGGCGGCGTCGATGTCGGCGTCGTCAAAGATGATCACCGGGGCTTTGCCGCCCAGTTCCATGTGCATGCGTTTAACCGTATCGGCGGTGCTGGAAATGATGTTCGAGCCGGTGGCGATCGAACCGGTCAGCGACACCATGCGCACTTTCGGGTGCGTCACCAACGGGCTGCCCACGGTAGGACCACGGCCAAACACCAGGTTGAGCACGCCGGCCGGGAAAATTTCCGACGCCAGTTCGGCCAGGCGCAGGGCGGTCAGCGGGGTTTGTTCCGACGGCTTGAGCACCACGGTATTACCGGCGGCCAGGGCCGGGGCGATTTTCCAGGCGACCATCATCAGCGGGTAGTTCCACGGCGCGATGGAGGCGATCACGCCCACCGGATCGCGGCGGATCATCGAGGTATGGCCCGGCAGGTATTCACCGCCCGCCGAACCGCTCATGCAACGGCTGGCGCCGGCGAAGAAGCGGAACACGTCGGCAATCGCCGGGATCTCGTCGTTCAACGCGGCGCTGTACGGTTTGCCGCAGTTGTCCGATTCCAGT
Organism: Pseudomonas sp. P1_F1_2; assembly: GCF_056405815.1. NCBI lineage: Bacteria > Pseudomonadati > Pseudomonadota > Gammaproteobacteria > Pseudomonadales > Pseudomonadaceae > Pseudomonas > Pseudomonas sp. P1_F1_2. The sequence goes on from NZ_JBFUBK010000021.1 coordinate 34,006, forward strand.
TTGGCCAGTTCTTCGCCATGGGCTTCGATGGCGTCGGCGAGTTTGAGCAGCAGCAGCGAGCGTTCTTTGGGCGGGGTTTGCGACCAGCTGTCGAACGCGGCATCCGCCGCACGCACGGCGGCATCGACCTGGGCTTCGCTGGCTTCGTTGATTTCGATCAGCACACGACCCAGGGCCGGGTTGAACACGGGTTGGGCGGGGCCTTCGCCGTCGATCAGTTGGCCGTTGATCAAGAGTTTGGTTTGCATGGCATTGTCCTCATTGACGCTTTTATTTTTCTGTCTGAACCGGCTCTAAATGTAGGAGTGAGACCGGCTTGCCGGCGATAGCGGTCTTACAGTCGACATCACTGTTGAAAGACAGTCAGTCATCGCGAGCAGGCTCACTCCTACAGAGATTCGGTTCCTTCAGTGGTTATTCGGTTATTTCCCGCCGCTGCCCGCGACGCTCTCACCGCCCCGGGTCAGGTAATAGGCGCCGAGGATCGGCAGCATGGTCACGATCATCACCAGCATCGCGACGACGTTGGTCACCGGCACGTCCCGTGGGCGGCTGAGCTGGTTGAGCAGCCACAGCGGCAAGGTGCGTTCATGGCCGGCGGTGAAGGTGGTGACGATAATTTCGTCGAACGACAAGGCAAAGGCGAGCATGCCGCCGGCCAGCAACGCCGAGCCGAGGTTCGGCAGGACGATGTAGCGGAAGGTCTGCCAGCCATCGGCGCCGAGGTCCATGGACGCTTCGATCAGGCTGTGTGAAGTACGGCGCAAACGGGCGATGACGTTGTTGTAGACGATCACCACGCAGAAGGTCGCGTGGCCGACGATGATGGTGAACATCCCCGGCTCGATCCCCAAGGTCTTGAAGGTCGCCAGCAAGGCGATCCCGGTGATGATCCCCGGCAACGCAATCGGCAGGATCAGCATCAGCGAAATGCCTTGCTTGCCAAAGAAGTCGCGCCGGTACAACGCCGCTGAAGCCAGCGTGCCGAGGACCATGGCGATCAGCGTGGCGATCGAAGCGATCTGCAACGACAACTTGATCGCTTCCAGCACGTCGGGGCGCGAGAACGCCACGCCGATCCACTTCAGGGTGAAACCCTTGGGCGGAAAGCTGAAAGCCGCGTCTTCGGTATTGAAGGCGTACATGAAGATGATCAGGATCGGGAAGTGCAAAAACACCAATCCGCCCCAGGCTGCGATTTTCAGGCCCCAAGAGGCTTTGTCAGAGTGCATCGAAGGCCCCCAGTCGTTTGACGATGGACAGGTAAATGGCGATCAGCACAATTGGCACCAGCGTGAAGGCCGCGGCCATCGGCATGTTGCCGATCGCGCCTTGCTGGGCGTACACCATGCTGCCGACGAAGTAGCCCGGCGGGCCGACCAGTTGCGGCACGATGAAGTCGCCCAGGGTCAGCGAGAATGTGAAGATCGAACCGGCGGCGATGCCGGGAATCGAGAGCGGCAGAATCACTTGCATGAAGGTCTGGCGTGGCTTGGCGCCAAGGTCGGCCGAGGCTTGCAGCAAGGACGGCGGCAGACGTTCCAGCGATGCCTGGATCGGCAGAATCATGAACGGCAACCAGATGTAGACGAACACCATGAAGCGCCCCAGGTGCGAGGTCGACAAGGTGCTGCCGCCCACGGCCGGAATGCCCAGCACAAACTGCAACACCGGCTCCAGCCCCATGTGTTGAACGAACCACTGCGCGACGCCGCCCTTGGCCAGCAGCAAGGTCCAGGCATACGCCTTGACGATGTAACTGGCCCACATCGGCATCATCACCGCGATGTAGAAAAACGCCTTGGTCTTGCCGGTGGTGTAGCGCGCCATGTAGTAGGCAATCGGGAACGCGACGATGGCGCTGGCAATCGACACGACGACAGCCATGCTCAAGGTGCGCAGGATGATGTCGAAGTTCGACGGCTGAAACAGCGCTGCGAAGTTCGCCAGGGTCAGGTCAGGTGTGACCGCCATGGTGAAGTCATCGAAGGTGTAGAAGCCTTGCCACAGCAGCACCAGCAACGAGCCGAGATAGATCGCGCCGAACCACAGCAGTGGCGGCACCAGCAGCAATGACAGGTAAAAATTCGGCCGGCGATACAGCAGGTTGGAAAACCTGCGCAACGGCGAGCCGCCGGCCGGGGTTTGAGGGATAACCACGCTGGTCATTTCACACCCCGCCGGCAACGGTGTCGTGCAGCGGGATCATCGCTTCCCGTGCCCAGCGAGCACTGATGCGTTGCCCGGTCTGGTGCTGGGCGCTGACGTCCAGCCATTGATTGTTGGCCTGGCTGATGTTCAGGGTCTGGCCGTTTTCCAGCTTCAGTTCGTAGCGAGTAGCGCTGCCCTGGTACTGGATGTCGTGCAGCAATCCGCTGACTTCGATTTCGTGGCCGGCCAGCGGGCCTTCGGCGAAACGCACGTGTTCGGGACGAATCGAGAACGGCTGTGGATTGCCGCTCAACTGCTTCGCCAGATCGCCGCGAATCACGTTGGAGGTGCCGACGAATTCGGCGACGAAGGTCGTTGCCGGTTTCATGTAGAGGTTGCGCGGGGTGTCGACCTGTTCGATGCGGCCCTTGTTGAACACGGCCACGCGGTCGGACATCGACAGCGCTTCGGTCTGGTCATGGGTGACGAAAATGAACGTGATGCCGAGCTGACGCTGCAGTTTCTTCAGCTCGCTCTGCATTTGCTCGCGCAGCTTCAAGTCGAGGGCGCCCAAGGGTTCGTCGAGCAGCAGCACACGCGGGCGATTGACCAGTGCGCGGGCCAGGGCCACACGCTGACGTTGACCGCCGGACAGTTGCACCGGTTTGCGCTCGCCGTAGCCACCGAGGGCGACCATGTCGAGGGCTTCTTCGGCGCGTTTCTGGCGCTCGGCCTTGCCGACGCCTTTGACTTTCAAACCATAGGCGACGTTGTCGCGAACATTCATGTGCGGAAACAGGGCGTAATCCTGAAACACCGTGTTGACATCACGCTCATACGGCGGCAACCCGGCGGCTTCTTCGCCGTGAATCCGGATAGAGCCTGCGCTCGGTTGTTCGAAACCGGCGATCAGGCGCAAACAGGTGGTTTTGCCCGAGCCGGAAGGGCCCAGCATGGAGAAAAACTCGCCGTCCTGGATGTCGATGGAAACCCGGTCTACGGCTTTCACTTCGCCGAACAGACGGGAAACGTTGGTGAACTGGACTGCAAGCGTCATGGTGCGGTGCTCCAAAAAGGCGAGGGCCGTCGCAGCGGCCCTGCCTGGACTTCTGAAAAATCTGAAACTTAATGAACAGCGTCGTAGCAGCTGTCGAGGTACGAGGCTGCGTTGGGCTGCGCAGCGGCCCCGAGGGCGGTCCTGCGGACACGCAACGCAGCCTCGTGCCTCGGCAGCTGCTACGGGGGGCTTATCGGCCGCCCATGATCGCGATGTAGTCCTGGGTCCAGCGGCTGTATGGCACGAACTTGCCGCCTTCAGCCTGCGGGGTTTTCCAGAAGGCGATTTTTTCGAACTGGTCGAAACCGTTGGTTTTGCAGCCCTCGGCACCCAGAAGTTCGCTGCCGGTGCACGCCGCCGGCACCGCTGGCAACGAGCCGAACCAAGCCGCCACATCACCCTGGACTTTCGGTTGCAACGACCAGTCCATCCACTTGTAGGCGCAGTTCGGGTGTTTGGCCTCAGCGTGCATCATGGTGGTGTCGGCCCAACCGGTGGCGCCTTCTTTCGGGATGGTCGAAGCGATCGGCTGTTTCTCGTTCATCAGGCCGTTGACTTGATACGGCCAGGCGCCAGACGCGACCACGCCTTCGTTTTTGAAGTCGCTCATCTGCACGGTGGTGTCATGCCAGTAGCGGTGGATCAGCGGCTGCTGGGCACGCAACAGATCAAGCACGGCTTTGTACTGCGTTTCGGACAGTTCGTACGGGTTCTGGATGCCCAATTCCGGCTTGGCGGTTTTCAGGTACAGCGCCGCGTCGGCGATGTAAATCGGGCCGTCATAGGCCTGCACGCGGCCCTTGTTCGGCTTGCCGTCCGGCAGGTTTTGCGCATTGAACACCACGGCCCAACTGGTCGGCGCGGTCTTGAACACGTTGGTGTTGTACATCAATACGTTCGGGCCCCACTGATACGGGGTGCCGTAAGTCTGTTTGTTGACCACGTACCACGGCGCATCCTTGAGACGCGGGTCGATGTTTTTCCAGTTCGGGATCAACGCCGTGTTGATCGGCTGCACACGCTTGCCGCCAATCAACCGCAACGAGGCATCGCCCGACGCGGTCACCAGGTCGTAACCGCCCTTGGCCATCAAGCTGACCATTTCATCGGAAGTGGCCGCAGTCTTCACGTTCACCTTGCAGCCGGTTTCCTTCTCGAAACCGGTGACCCAGTCGTAGGCCTTGTCGCTTTCGCCACGTTCGATGTAGCCGGGCCAGGCCACGATATCCAGCTGACCTTCGCCGGCGCCGACCGCTTTCAGCGGTTCAGCGGCCTGGAGGCTGGCGCTGGCCAGCAGCGCTGTAGTGATTGCACTGAGCAGTGCGGTCTTGTGCACGAACATGGGAATTCCCTCTTCTTTAATTATGGTCGGGGCAGTTGTGAACGTGGTGAAGCATGCCGTTAGCGGCTTGTTATTAGCGTAGTCAGAGATGCTGGCCATGGCGCGCCATGATGTGCCGCACCACGCTGTAGTCCTGAAGCGAGTCACTGGACAGGTCTTTGCCGTAGCCCGAACGCTTCAGGCCACCATGGGGCATTTCGCTGACCAGCATGAAATGGCTGTTGATCCAGGTGCAGCCGTACTGCAAGCGCGCTGCGACCTGCATCGCCTTGTCCAGGTTTTGGGTCCAGACCGAGGAGGCGAGGCCGTATTCGGAGTCGTTGGCCCAGTCCACGGCTTGTTCGAGCCCGTCAAAACGGGTCACGGTGACCACCGGCCCGAACACTTCACGCTGAACGATTTCATCGCTCTGCTTGCAGCCGGCCAGCAGCGTCGGCTGGTAATAGAAGCCGGCACCGGAATGCACCGCCGCACCGGTCACCCGCTCGATGTGCGGTTGGCCGAGGGCGCGTTCGACAAAACTGGCCACGCGGTCGCGCTGGCGGGTGCTGATCAGCGGGCCGATTTCGTTATCGGCATCGCGCTTGCCGGCGAAACGCAGGCTGCTGACCGCCGCGCCGAGCTCAGCCACCAAACGATCATGAATCCCGGCCTGTGCGTAAATCCGGCACGCGGCGGTGCAATCCTGACCGGCGTTGTAATAACCGTAAGTGCGCACACCCTCGACCACCGCTTGAATGTCCGCATCGTTACAGACGATCACCGGCGCTTTGCCGCCGAGTTCGAGGTGCGTGCGCTTCAAGGTTTTCGCCGCTGCTTGCAGGATTTTTTGCCCGGTGACGATATCGCCGGTCAACGACACCATGCGGATTTTCGGGTGACTGACCAAGTGGCTGCCGACCCCTTCACCGCCGCCGCAGACAATATTGATCACACCACGCGGCAGGATCTCGGCCAGGGCTGGGGCCAGGGCGAGGATGGACAACGGCGTGTGTTCGGACGGCTTGAACACCAGCGTGTTGCCGGCGGCAAGGGCCGGGGCGATTTTCCACGCGGCCATCATGATCGGGTAATTCCACGGCGCGATAGAGGCGACGACCCCTATAGGATCGCGGCGCACCATGCTGGTATACCCCGGCAGGTATTCACCGCTGAGCTGGCCGGTCTGGCAGCGCACGGCGCCGGCAAAGAAACGGAACACATCCACTGTCGCGCTCAAATCGTCCTGACGGGCCAGGTGCAACGGCTTGCCGCAGTTCAGGGATTCGAGACGGGCGAGGAGGTCGGCTTGTTTTTCGATGGCATTGGCGATGTCCAGCAACAGGTTCGAACGTTGCTGTGGCGTGGTCCGTGACCAACTGGCGAAGGCGTGATGGGCGGCGAGAATCGCGGCTTCCACTTGCTCGGTGCTGGCCTCGGCGATGTGCGTCAGCACTTCCCCGGTGGCGGGGTTGAGGATGGGTTCGACAAAACCCTGACCCGCGACCAATTCGCCATCGATCAACAACGCGGTGAACAACGGGGTCTGCGCGCCAGCCATCTTTCGGGTTCTCTTTTCTTGTGTGGCCATGCTGCTCCCTGTGACTGGGGCCGGCCGTCTTATATAGATGCAACAAGACTAGTGCGCGGACCCGAGGTCGACAAATACTAAATACTGAAGGTGGCGTTCGATTAAATAGATGGCTTGCGCCCGCCGTGGGGCTGCTCGCGCGCAACCGTCAGGAACGGGTCCACCAGCGCTGGCCGCGCCGTGCCGCGACGCCAGGCCAGGCCGACGTCGAGGGTCTGGCTCAGGTCGGCAATCGGGCGCGCTTCGATGATGTCGCCCTCCAGCGACCACGGGCGATAGGTCATGTCGGGCTGGATCGATACGCCCAAACCGGCCGCCACCAGGCTTCGCACGGCTTCCGTCGACGCGGTTCTCAGGGTGATGCGTGGTTGCAGCGACGCGGCGGACCACATGCGCTGGGCATTACGGTCCATTTCATCGACGTTCAGTTGAATCAGCGGCTCTCGCGCTACGTCGGCGAGGTTGATGCTGTCGTGTTCCAGTAGCGGATGCTGCGCCGGCAGCCACAAGCGATGGGGCGAATGGGTCAGGACTTCGGTTTGCAGGGCGTGGCGGTCTTCGAGGTTGGAGAGGATCAACACGCCGACGTCGATCTCGCCGCTGACCAGCAAATGCTCGATGTAGGGGCGTTCGTCTTCCATTACGCGGATTTCGACGTTGGGGTAGGCGCGTTGGAATCTTGTCAGCAAGTCCGCCAGGTAATAGCCGGCCACGAGGCTGGTCACCCCGACGATCAACTGCCCGGCCACCTGATCGGTGCTCTGTTGCAGGCTGCGCTTGGCGTTGTCCACCGTGGCCAGGATCAAGTGCGCCTGACGCAGGAATTGATGGCCCTGATGAGTCAGGCTCATCCCCTTGGCGTGCCGGTTAAACAGGCCTACGCCTATCTCCTCTTCCAGTTGCTGGATCGCCAGGGTCAAAGTCGATTGGGAAATGAACGCGGTTTGCGCGGCGGCGGAGATCGAGCCGGTCTCGGCCACGGCGATGAAATGACGAATCTGACGCAGGGTCATCATGGGACAGTACCCGGTGGGCGGTTTTTATAGATTCGCTCGAGTGTATATCTTTTTATTCGATGGGCCGTTTTATCCTGGCAACATTCAGAAGCACTCTCGCCGGGAGACGCGGGGCACTTTCGAATTAGGCTCGGGGCCTTAAGTGTCCGGTTAACCCCTTTCCTGGAGGCGGCAAAATGAATACCCGTGGATTGCTCGATCAACTGCTCAAGTCCGGTCAGGACCTGCTGCAGAACAAGGCCGGCGGCAATCAGAACAAGGCGTCCAGCGGTGGCCTCGGCGGTTTGCTCTCGGGCGCGAGCGGCGGTGCAATAGCTGCGGGCGCCATGGGTTTGTTGCTCGGCAGCAAAAAGGCTCGTAGCGTCGGCGGCAAAGTCGCCGTCTACGGCGGCCTCGCCGCGTTGGGCGTGATTGCCTACAAGGCCTTTGGCAACTGGCAGGCCCAGCAAGGCACGGCACCGAACACTGAACCGCAAACCCTCGATCGCTTGCCCCCGGCGCAAGTTGAACTGCACAGCCAGGCGATTCTCAAGGCGTTGGTGGCTGCAGCGAAAGCGGACGGCCATATTGATGAACGCGAGCGTGCGCTGATCGAAAGTGAGTTCAGCAAGCTCGACAACGATCAGGTGTTGCAGCACTGGCTGCATGCCGAACTTAACAAACCGCTGGACCCGACGGACGTTGCCCGGGCTGCCAGCACGCCGGAAATGGCCGCCGAGATGTACATCGCCAGCGTGATGCTGGTGGATGAGCAGAACTTCATGGAGAAGTCCTACCTCGATGAGCTGGCGCGGCAGTTGAAGCTGGAGCCGGGGTTGAAGGCAGAGCTGGAGAAGCAGGTGCGACAGGTTTCCCTGTAAGTCCTGGATTGAGAACCGCCGCACACCGTCTTATAAATGAAACAACGCCCTCGGCTATACTCCCCAGCATTTGAACCGCCCCGAGGACTGACTGTGAAAAACTGGACGTTGCGCCAACGCATCTTGGCGAGCTTTGCGGTAATCATCGCCATCATGCTGTTGATGGTCGTCGTCTCGTATTCACGGCTGTTGAAGATCGAAGCCAGTGAAGAAAGCGTTCGCGATGATGCGCTGCCGGGGGTGTATTTCAGCTCGATGATTCGCAGTGCCTGGGTCGACAGTTTTATCCAGACCCAGGAGATGCTCGGCCTCAAGGAAGGGCAGGGCGTCAGTGTCGAAGACGCCGCCGATTTCAAGGCGTTCGAGGCGCGACTGCTGGAGCAGATGAACAACTATCGACGCACGGTGACCACGGAGGAAGACAAGGTCGAAATCGCCGCGTTCGAAAAGCTGCATGAGGAGTACCAGAAGATCCTGGCGAAACTCCTCGACCTGCATAAGAACAATCAGGAGGCCGACGCCATCAAACTGTTCAATGAACAGCTGACCCCGGCGTGGACGGCGGGCCGGATGAAACTCAACGACATCATCCGCGAAAACAAAGCAGTGGCCGACCAGGACATGGCGAACATTGACGACGCCGTGGTCACCGCGAAGGTCATCATGGGCATTTCCTTGCTGATTGCGGTGCTGGCCGCCGGCCTGTGCGGTTTGCTGCTGATGCGCGCGATCATGGCGCCAATGAACCGGATCGTGGACATCCTCGAAATCATGCGCACCGGCGACCTTAGTGGCCGTTTGAACCTGGAGCGCAAAGACGAATTCGGCGCCGTGGAAACCGGCTTCAACGACATGATGACCGAGCTGACGTCGCTGGTGTCTCAGGCCCAGCGCTCGTCGGTGCAAGTGACCACGTCGGTGACCGAGATCGCCGCCACGTCCAAGCAGCAGCAAGCCACCGCCACGGAAACCGCCGCCACCACCACGGAAATCGGCGCGACCTCCCGAGAAATCGCCGCGACGTCCCGGGACCTGGTGCGCACCATGACTGAAGTCTCCACTGCTGCCGATCAGGCTTCGGTGCTGGCCGGTTCCGGGCAGCAAGGCCTGGCGCGCATGGAAGACACCATGCACTCGGTGATGGGCGCGGCCGATCTGGTCAACGCCAAACTGGCGATCCTCAATGAGAAGGCCGGCAACATCAACCAGGTGGTGGTGACCATCGTCAAAGTCGCCGACCAGACCAACTTGCTGTCGCTCAACGCTGCAATCGAAGCCGAGAAGGCCGGTGAATACGGTCGCGGGTTCGCCGTGGTCGCCACCGAAGTGCGGCGCCTGGCGGATCAAACCGCTGTCGCCACTTATGACATCGAACAAATGGTGCGCGAGATCCAGTCGGCGGTGTCTGCCGGCGTGATGGGCATGGACAAGTTCTCGGAGGAGGTGCGCCGGGGCATGTCCGAAGTGCAGCAGGTCGGCGAGCAGTTGTCGCAGATCATCCATCAGGTGCAGGCGCTGGCGCCGCGGGTGTTGATGGTCAATGAAGGCATGCAGGCGCAGGCCACCGGTGCCGAACAGATCAACCATGCGCTGGTGCAGTTGGGTGATGCCAGCAGCCAGACCGTCGAGTCGTTGCGCCAGGCCAGTTTCGCCATCGACGAACTGAGCCAGGTGGCCGTCGGGCTGCGCAGCGGCGTTTCGCGATTCAAAGTCTGATGAGCGAACTCGCGGGCAAACGCGGCGCCGTGGTGCCGGCGAAGCAATCGTTGTTCCTGGTGTTTCGCATCGCCAGCGAGCGTTTTGCCTTGCAGGCCATCGAAGTGGCGGAAGTGTTGCCACGCCTGCCTTTGAAGCCGATTCCACGGGCGCCTGATTGGGTCGCCGGGGTCTTTGCTTATCGCGGCGCCGTCGTACCGGTGATCGACCTTTGTGCGCTGACGTTCGGTCAACCGGCGCAGGCCCGTACCAGTACGCGGCTGGTGCTGGTGCACTATCGGCCGGATGACACGACACCCTCGATGTTGCTGGGCCTGATCCTTGAGCAGGCCACCGATACCTTGCGTTGTGACGCTGCGGACTTCAAACCCTATGGTTTGGACAACCGCCAGGCGCCGTACCTGGGGCCGGTTCGGGAGGATGCGCAAGGACTGCTGCAATGGGTACGGGTCGTTGATTTGCTCGATGATCAGGTTCGCGCGCTGCTGTTTCCTTCGCCACCGCTGGACCTGGCATCGCTTGAGGAGCGGTCATGAGCAGCGATCAGCGTTTTTTCGATTTCCTCAAGGAACGTATCGGCCTCGACGTGACGTCGGTGGGCCCGGCGATCATCGAGCGCGCGGTGCGCCAGCGCAGCACGGCGTCCAATGCGCTGACGGCCGATGAGTATTGGCACACACTGCAAGGCTCGCAGGATGAGCAGCAGGCATTGATCGAAGCGGTGATCGTGCCGGAGACCTGGTTTTTCCGTTATCCGGAATCCTTCGCGACCCTGGCGAAACTGGCGGTAAAACGGCTGGCCGAAATCAACAACATGCGTGCGCTGCGAATTCTCAGCCTGCCGTGTTCCACGGGTGAGGAGCCGTATTCCATCGCCATGACCCTGCTTGATGCCGGGCTTGAACCGCATCAGTTCAAGGTAGAAGGCATGGACGTCAGCCCACTGTCGGTGGAAAAGGCCAGGCGTGCGGTCTACGGGAAAAACTCGTTTCGCGGTCACGATATCGCGTTTCGCGACCGCCATTTCAGTGCCGAAGACGACAGTTATCGCCTCAGCGAGCGCGTGCTTGAGCAGGTGCGTTTGCAGGTCGGCAACCTGCTTGATCCGGCCTTGCTCGCTAACGCGCAACCTTATGATTTTGTGTTCTGCCGCAACTTGCTGATCTATTTCGATCAGCCAACCCAGCAGCAGGTTTTTGAAGTACTCAAGCACCTGACGCATGTCGACGGCGTGCTGTTTATCGGCCCGGCCGAAGGTGGTTTGTTGGGGCGTTTTGGCATGCGCTCGATTGGCATTGCGCAGTCGTTTGCGTTCAGCCGCCAGAGTGCGCCACAGCCTGAGCCGTTTCCCGTGTTCGTGCCGGCGCCGCTGCCGGTACGCCAACCCGTGCGCAGCGTGACACCGCCAACCGTGCGTAACCGCCCGTTCACCCCCCTCACGTCGCCAATCGCGGCGAAAGCATCGGACGCGATTGCGTTGCTGGCGAACATCGCGGTGCTGGCCAACGAAGGCAAAAGTGTCGAAGCCCGCGCCGCGTGCGAAGGGTATTTGCGCAGCCACGAGCCGGTCGCCCAAGTGTTTTACTGGCTGGGGCTGCTCAGCGATGTCAGTGGAAACACCTTCGAAGCCCAAGGTTTTTATCGCAAGGCGTTGTACCTTGAACCGCAACATCCCGACGCGTTGATGCACCTGGCGGCCTTGCTGCAATCCCAGGGTGATGCGGCGGGTGCCAGACGATTGCAGGACCGCGCCGCCCGCAGCGAGCGCGCTGACAGTGAGCGTAAACGATGAGCGCCTCCGACACCTTGAACGTTACCCATGARGATGCCCAGGCCATCGACGATTGCTGGAACCGCATCGGTATTCACGGTGACAAGTCCTGCCCGCTGCTGACCGAGCACATTCACTGCCGCAATTGCGCGGTGTACTCGGCCGCCGCTACGCGTTTGCTCGACCGCTACGCCTTGCAGCAGGACGACCGCGTGCAACATTCGGCAGCGGTTGAAACCGAGGTGAAAACCCGTTCGCTGCTGATGTTCCGACTCGGCGAGGAATGGCTGGGCCTGGCCACTCGCAGCCTGGTGGAAGTGGCGCCCCTGCAAGCCATTCATTCGTTGCCGCACCAGCGCTCCCGGGCGTTGCTCGGCGTGGCAAATGTGCGCGGAGCGTTGGTCGCCTGCCTGTCGTTGGTGGAATTGCTCGGGCTCGACGCCACCAACAACGTGGCCACCGGTGCGCGGGTCATGCCGCGCATGCTGATCATCGCCGCCCACGGTGGGCCGGTGGTGGTGCCGGTGGACGAGGTTGACGGGATTCATGCCATCGACGAACGAATTCTGGATGCCGCATCGCAATCGGGCACTCAGGCCAGCGGCAAATACACCCGAGGCGTGTTGCCGTTCAAAGGTCGCAGTTTGCGCTGGCTGGATGAAGAACAGTTGCTGTCCGCCGTGACCCGGAGCCTCACATGACCCCCGAGCAAATGCGCGACGCTTCGTTGCTCGAACTGTTCAGCCTGGAAGCCGAGGCCCAGACCCAGGTCCTGAACGCCGGGCTGTTGGCGTTGGAGCGCAACCCGACTCAGGCCGATCAACTCGAATCGTGCATGCGCGCGGCGCACTCGCTAAAGGGCGCCGCGCGGATCGTCGGTGTCGATGCCGGGGTCAGTGTTGCGCATGTGATGGAAGACTGCCTGGTCAGCGCTCAGGAAGGGCAGTTGTACTTGCGGCCCGAGCACATCGATGCGTTGTTGCAAGGCACCGATCTGCTGATGCGCATCGCCACGCCGAACAACAACCTGACACCGGCGGATATCGAGGCCTATGTGGCGTTGATGGCCCATGTACTTGATCCGTTGGCACCGGTCGAACCGCTCAGGGACGAACGTCTGCCTGAACCGCAGACCGTCGAGTTGCCGGCCCCGGTCATTGAGCCGCCAGCCGCCCCGGTTGAAACCCCGCGCAAGGCTAAACGCACCACCGAAAACGGTGAGCGCGTGCTGCGCGTCACGGCCGAGCGCTTGAACAGCCTGCTCGACCTGTCGAGTAAATCCCTGGTGGAAACCCAGCGGCTCAAACCACACCTGGCGACCATGCAGCGCCTCAAGCGCATACAAAACAACGGTCTGCGGGCACTGGAAAACCTCAACGTGCATCTCAAGGAGCACGCCTTGAGCCTTGAAGCTCAGGAGGCGCTCGAGGATGCGCGGCGGTTGCTGGCGGAATCCCAGCAACTGTTGATCGAAAAAAACGCCGAGCTGGATGAGTTTGCCTGGCAGGCCAGTCAGCGGGCGCAGGTGCTGTACGACACCGCGCTGGCTTGTCGCATGCGCCCGTTTGCCGACGTGTTGAGCGGGCAGGTGCGCATGGTCCGCGATCTGGGCCGGGACTTGGGTAAACAGGTGCGGCTGGAGATCGAGGGCGAGAAAACCCAGGTCGACCGCGACGTCCTGGAAAAACTCGAAGCGCCACTGACGCACTTGTTGCGCAACGCCGTGGATCACGGCATCGAATCCCCGGAACAAAGGTTGCTGGCCGGCAAACCGGGGGAGGGGGTGATTCGTCTGCGTGCCTCCCATCAGGCCGGTCTGCTGGTGCTGGAGTTGAGCGATGACGGCAACGGCGTCGACCTGGAAAAGGTCCGCCGCACCGTTGTCGAGCGGCAGTTATCCCCAGCCGAAACCGCCGCGCAATTGAGCGAAGAAGAGCTGCTGACGTTTTTGTTCCTGCCGGGTTTCAGCCTGCGCGACAAGGTCACCGAAGTCTCCGGACGTGGTGTCGGGCTGGATGCGGTTCAACACATGGTCCGCCAATTGCGCGGAGCGGTGGTGCTGGAGCAAACGGCGGGCGCAGGCAGCCGCTTCCACCTCGAAGTGCCGCTGACGCTGTCGGTGGTCCGTAGCCTGGTGGTGGAAGTCGGTGACGAGGCTTATGCGTTTCCGCTGGCTCATATCGAACGCATGTGCGACCTGGAGTCGGCGGACATCGTGCAGGTCGAAGGGCGTCAGCATTTCTGGCATGAAGGTCGGCATGTCGGCCTGGTGGCGGCCAGTCAGCTGTTGCAGCGCCCGGTCAGCCAGAACAGTCAGCAGACGCTCAAAGTCGTGGTCATCCGCGAGCGCGATGCGATTTACGGCGTGGCGGTCGAGCGTTTTATCGGCGAGCGGACATTGGTCGTATTGCCGCTGGACGAACGTCTGGGCAAGGTGCAGGACATCTCCGCCGGGGCCTTGCTCGACGATGGTTCGGTGGTGCTGATCGTCGACGTCGAAGACATGCTGCGTTCGGTGGACAAACTGCTCAATACCGGGCGCCTGGAGCGCATTGCCCGCCACAGCAATCAAGCGGTCGAGGCGGCGCGTAAACGGATTCTGGTGGTTGATGACTCACTGACGGTTCGCGAGTTGCAACGCAAGCTGCTGCTCAATCGCGGCTACGATGTGGCCGTGGCGGTTGACGGTATGGATGGCTGGAACGCCCTGCGCTCGGAGGATTTCGATCTGCTGATCACCGACATTGATATGCCGCGCATGGATGGCATCGAACTGGTGTCGTTATTGCGCCGGGACAATCGCCTGCAATCGCTGCCAGTGATGGTGGTGTCGTACAAGGATCGCGAGGAAGACCGTCGTCGTGGACTGGACGCCGGGGCCGACTATTATCTAGCCAAGGCCAGTTTTCATGACGATGCCCTGCTTGATGCAGTGGTTGAGCTCATCGGAGGAGCAAAGGCATGAAAATCGCGATCGTCAATGACATGCCCATGGCGGTAGAGGCTTTGCGCCGGGCCTTGGCGTTTGAGCCGGCGCACCAGGTGATTTGGGTCGCTGGCAATGGAGCGGAGGCGGTGCAGCTTTGCGCCGAAAATACGCCGGATCTGATTTTGATGGACCTGATCATGCCCGTCATGGACGGGGTGGAAGCGACCCGGCGGATCATGACAGAAACACCGTGCGCCATTGTCATCGTCACCGTTGACCGCCAGCAGAACGTGCATCGGGTGTTCGAGGCCATGGGCCACGGCGCGCTGGACGTGGTCGACACCCCGGCCCTCGGTGCCGGCAATGCCCAAGAGGCGGCGGCCCCGTTGTTGCGCAAGATCATGAACATCGGCTGGCTGATTGGTGGCCGCAACGCTCAAGTCCCGAAGGCACCGAGCCCGCATCGCAGTTCCGCCTCGCGCCAGCGCCTGATCGCCATCGGCTCATCCGCCGGCGGGCCGGCAGCGCTGGAAATTCTGCTCAAGGGTTTGCCGCGAGATTTTTCGGCAGCGATCGTGCTGGTCCAGCATGTGGATCAGGTCTTCGCTTCCGGCATGGCCGAATGGCTCGGCAGCGCCAGTGGCTTGAACGTGCGCCTGGCAGTGGAAGGTGAGGCGCCCCAGGCTGGCACGGTGTTGCTGGCCGGTACCAACCACCATATTCGCTTGCTGAAAAACGGCACGCTGGCCTACACCGCTGAACCGGTCAACGAAATCTACCGTCCTTCAATTGATGTGTTTTTCGAAAGCGTTGCCAATTACTGGAACGGTGACGCCGTGGGGGTTTTGTTGACCGGCATGGGGCGCGATGGCGCGCAGGGGCTTAAACTCATGCGCCAACAGGGTTACCTGACCATCGCTCAGGACCAGAACAGCAGTGCGGTGTTCGGAATGCCCAAGGCGGCCGCGGCCATCGACGCTGCTGTGGAAGTCCGCCCACTGAACAAGATCGCACCACGATTGCTGGAGATCTTTCCGAAATGACCACCATTAGCAGTAATCCTGGCAAAGGCAGTATTCAGGTGACCGCACATGAATGAATTACAGCTCGACGACTACAAAACCGACGAAAACGCCGCCATGGTGTTGTTGGTGGACGATCAGGCGATGATCGGCGAAGCGGTGCGTCGCGGGTTGTCGAACGAAGACAATATCGACTTCCACTTCTGCGCCGACCCGCACCAAGCCATTGCCCAAGCGATCCGCATCAAGCCGACGGTGATCCTTCAGGATCTGGTGATGCCCGGTCTGGACGGCCTGAGCCTGGTGCGCGAGTACCGCAATCATCCGGCGACCAAGGACATTCCGATCATTGTCCTGTCGACCAAGGAAGACCCGCTGATCAAGAGCGCGGCGTTTGCGGCCGGGGCCAACGATTATCTGGTGAAGCTGCCGGACAACATCGAGTTGGTGGCGCGCATTCGCTATCACTCGCGCTCCTACATGACGCTGTTGCAGCGCGATGCGGCGTACCGGGCGTTGCGGGTCAGCCAGCAGCAACTGCTCGACACCAACCTGGTGCTGCAACGCCTGATGAACTCCGATGGCCTGACCGGGCTGTCGAACCGCCGGCATTTCGATGAGTACCTGGAACTGGAGTGGCGCCGTTCGCTGCGTGACCAGAGCCAATTGTCGTTGCTGATGATCGATGTGGATTACTTCAAGTCCTATAACGACAGCTTCGGCCATCTGGAGGGCGACGAAGCCTTGCGCAAGGTGGCGACGGCGATTCGCGAGGCCAGCGCTCGCCCGTCCGACCTGCCAGCCCGTTACGGTGGCGAAGAGTTTGCGTTGGTGCTGCCCAATACCACGCCGGGCGGTGCGCGGCTGGTGGCGGAGAAACTGCGTCAAACCGTGGCCGCGCTGAAAATTCCGCACATTTCACCGACCGAAGGCTCATGCCTGACCATCAGCATCGGCCTGTCCACCATGGTCCCGCAGCAGGGCAGCGATTGCCGGCAATTGATCTCGGCGGCGGATAAAGGGCTGTATCTGGCGAAGAACAATGGGCGTAATCAGGTGGGGATTGAGTGAAGTAATACGCGACCTGTAGCAGCTGCCGAGCCTGCGAGGCTGCGTCCGGCGGCAAAGCCGTCGTAAAACCATACAACACGGTCTACCAGGCAAACCGCGTGCGCAGGATTGGCGAGGACTTCGTCCTCGGACGCGGCCTCGCGGGGCTCGACCGCTGCTACAGGGATGTTCCATGGTTTCAATCAAAACCATTCGCCGGTAAAGCGGCCAGGCGGGCTGCCGTGACAGCCTGATTACGTTATACTCGCCGGCTTTCAAAAGTTCGCCAACGAGTGCTGCCCGCCATGGAAATCAACCCGATCCTTAACAGTATCAAGGACCTGTCCGAGCGCTCCGAAACTATTCGGGGGTATCTTTGACTACGATCAAAAGCATGAGCGTCTGACTGAAGTCAATCGCGAGCTTGAAGATCCGTCTGTCTGGAACAACCCGACGTACGCTCAGGAACTGGGCCGCGAGCGGTCCATGCTGGCGCAGATCGTCGAAACCCTCGACGAAATGCACTCAGGCCTGGCCGACGCCAAAGACCTGCTGCTGATGTCCGCCGAAGAAGAAGACCAGGCCGCCGTCGATGACGTCGCTGCCGAAGTCGAGCGCCTGCGCGAGTCGCTGGAAAAACTCGAATTCCGTCGCATGTTCAGCGGTGAAATGGATGCCAACAACGCCTACCTGGATATCCAGGCCGGCTCCGGTGGCACCGAGGCTCAGGACTGGGCCAACATCCTGCTGCGCATGTACCTGCGCTGGGCTGACAAGCGCGGTTTCGACGCGACCATCATGGAGCTGTCCGCCGGTGAAGTCGCCGGGATCAAGGGCGCTACCGTGCACATCAAGGGCGAATACGCCTTTGGCTGGTTGCGTACCGAAATTGGCGTGCACCGTCTGGTGCGCAAGAGCCCGTTCGACTCCGGTAACCGCCGCCACACCTCGTTCTCGGCCGTGTTCGTGTCGCCGGAAATCGATGACAACATCGAAATCGACATCAACCCGTCGGACCTGCGCATCGACACCTACCGCTCCTCCGGTGCCGGTGGTCAGCACGTAAACACCACCGACTCGGCCGTGCGGATTACCCACGTACCGTCCAACACCGTGGTCAGCTGCCAGAACGAACGCTCCCAGCACGCCAACAAAGACACCGCGATGAAAATGTTGCGGGCGCGCTTGTACGAGCAGGAAGTGCAGAAACGCAATGCCGCCTCCCAGGCCCTGGAAGACACCAAGTCCGACATCGGCTGGGGTCACCAGATCCGCTCGTATGTACTCGATGCGTCGCGAATCAAGGATTTGCGCACTAACATCGAACGCAGCGACTGCGACAAGGTGCTCGACGGCGATATCGACGAATACCTGGTGGCCAGCCTGAAACAAGGCCTGTAAGCCATGCAATACAGGATCGACTGACATACCTCGATCCTTGTAGGAGCCGGCCTGCCGGCGATCCCCAGGCCGCAGGCCTGGGGGCAACGAACCTGTGATGGAATATTTAAAGACATGAGCGACCTAGAACTCGACCCGCAAGCCCTGCAACAGGAAGAAAACTCCCTGATCGCCCTGCGCAAGGAAAAGCTTGCTGCCGAGCGCGCCAAGGGCAATGCCTTCCCGAACGACTTCCGCCGCGAAAACTACTGCGAAGATCTGCAGAAGAAATACGCGGACAAGACCAAGGAAGAGCTGGCAGAGGCTGCAATTCCGGTCAAGGTTGCCGGTCGCATCATGCTCAACCGTGGCTCGTTCATGGTGATTCAGGACATGACCGGGCGGATTCAGGTTTACGTCAACCGTAAAACCCTGTCCGAAGAAACCCTGGCCGCCGTGAAGACCTGGGACATGGGCGACATCATCGCCGCCGAAGGCACCCTGGCCCGTTCCGGCAAGGGCGACCTGTACGTTGAAATGACCACTGTGCGCCTGCTGACCAAGTCGCTGCGCCCGCTGCCGGACAAGCACCACGGCCTGACCGACACCGAACAGCGCTACCGTCAGCGTTATGTCGACCTGATCGTCAACGAAGACGTGCGCCAGACCTTCCGCGTTCGTTCGCAAGTCATCGCGCACATCCGCAGCTTCCTGATGCAGCGTGACTTCCTGGAAGTCGAAACGCCGATGCTGCAAACCATTCCTGGCGGTGCGGCGGCCAAGCCGTTCGAAACCCACCACAACGCGCTGGACATGGGCATGTTCCTGCGTATCGCGCCAGAGCTGTACCTCAAGCGCCTTGTTGTTGGCGGTTTCGAGAAAGTGTTCGAGATCAACCGCAACTTCCGTAACGAAGGCGTTTCGACTCGTCACAACCCTGAATTCACCATGTTGGAGTTCTACCAGGCTTACGCCGACTACGAAGACAACATGGACCTGACCGAAGAACTGTTCCGTGAGCTGGCGCAGCTGGTTCTGGGCAGCACCGACGTGCCTTACGGCGACAAAGTGTTCCACTTCGGCGAACCGTTCGTGCGTCTGTCGGTGTTCGACTCGATCCTCAAGTACAACCCTGAGCTGACCGCTGACGACCTGAACGACATCGACAAGGCTCGCGCCATCGCCAAGAAGGCCGGCGCCAAGGTGCTGGGCTTCGAAGGTCTGGGCAAGCTGCAAGTGATGATTTTCGAAGAACTGGTCGAGCACAAGCTGGAGCAGCCGCACTTCATCACCCAGTACCCGTTCGAAGTGTCGCCGCTGGCTCGTCGCAACGATGACAACCCGAACGTCACCGACCGTTTCGAATTGTTCATCGGCGGCCGTGAAATCGCCAACGCCTACTCCGAGTTGAACGACGCGGAAGACCAGGCTGAGCGTTTCATGGCGCAAGTCGCTGACAAGGACGCGGGCGATGACGAAGCCATGCACTACGACGCCGACTTCGTGCGCGCGCTGGAATACGGCATGCCGCCAACGGCGGGTGAAGGCATCGGTATCGACCGTCTGGTGATGCTGCTGACCAACTCGCCGTCGATCCGCGACGTGATCCTGTTCCCGCACATGCGGCCGCAAGCGTAAGTGTTTCAATTAAGAAGCCGCCTTTTCAGGCGGCTTTTTATTGCCTGTCTGGCACAAACGTATCAATTTGTTGCTTTCATCTGAGAGGAAAGACCTGTCGTGAATCGTGCAATGGCTCAAGAAGGTGCAGCGGGTATCGCCACTGCGGTCGCTGAAAGTGTTCAGTACCAGGGCCGCAAGGCCAGCCGACAGGGCAGCGAGCAGCGTCGACAGGACATTCTCGATGCGGCGATGCGCATTGTCGTGCGCGATGGCGTGCGGGCCGTGCGCCACCGGGCGGTGGCGGCCGAGGCCGGCGTACCGTTGTCGGCGACGACCTATTACTTCAAGGATATCGATGACTTGCTCACCGATACCTTCGCTCAATACGTGGAACGCAGTGCGGCGTTCATGGCCAAGTTGTGGGTGAACAACGAAGGCCTGCTGCGCGAGATGGTGGTCAGCGGCGACGGCAGCCCGCAGGCTCGCGCGCAACTGGCGGACGATATCGCTCGACTGATGGCGGACTACGTTCACCGGCAATTGATCAACCGTCGCGAACACTTGATGGCGGAACAGGCGTTCCGTCAGGAGGCCTTGTTGAACCCGCGCCTGGCGGAACTGGTGCGCTCGCATCAGCAAATCCTCCTTCAGGGCACGTGCCAGCTTTTCGAGGTATTGGGTTCTCGTGAGCCACAAGAGGATGCCAAAGTGTTGACGGCGATTATCGGACGGATGGAGTATCAGGGCTTGCTCAACGACGCGGAGCCTGTGGGCGAAGAAGAAATGCTCGGTATCCTCAATCGTTACATGCACTTGGTACTCGCGTCGGTGTAATCCCTGAGGACGCCACAAAACCCTGTGGGAGCGAGCTTGCTCGCGATGACGGCCTGACATTCAACATCTCTGTTGGCTGACACACCGCTATCGCGAGCAAGCTCGCTCCCACAGGGGCAGGTGTTCAGTTCAGGGCTGCGTGTGTTCATAGGGAGTGTTGAATGAAAGCCTGGCGTGGCGTAGTGATCGCCTTGTCGTTGTTGCTGCTCAGTGGCTGTCTGGTGACCTTCAAGGAGCCTCTGCCCGCAAGCGACCCCGCGCCCAAAGGTTTACTCGGCAAATGGACCAGCACCAACGCCTGGGGCGAACCGATGAACCTTGAGTTGACGCGCATCGGCGACAATCGCTATCAGGCGGTCAGTTACTTCAAGGCAACCCCCGGCGAACGTGAAGCCTATCCCTTCACCGTCTCGCGCCATGGCAGCCGCTGGTACTTGTCGGCGAAGGTGCCGGCCAAATTCGGCGGGCATTTCACCATTGCCGGTTTCGAGCTCACTGAACAACATGAACTGGTGGTCTACAACCTCGACCTCGAGCAGATCAACCAGGCCCTCGGACAAAAAGTCTTGAGTGGCGAAGACTTCCAGACCGATGACGGCGACGGCGTATTGGTCAACAACTCGATGGATCAGGTGTTTACTTACCTCGACGATCCGGCCAATTCCGATGTCTTCGTCGAAGCGGTGCKCTATCAGCGCATGGCCAAACGCAAATAAACCCAGTACATAACGGCTTTTCTACAGGAGTTTCGGGTGGACGATTACCAGCAGACGATACGCATTTTGTCCGATCGCATTGTGCTGGCGCAGACGCCGATTCGGGTCCTTGATGCGGTCAAGTGGGACGACACTATCCGTCAGAAATTTCTCAAGGCCAAGGGCAAGGAATTGYCTGCCGTGGACCGTGACTATTACCTGAATCGGCCGCTGGCGTTCGATTCCAGCCAGGTGAAACTGGAGTTCCAGAACATCGAGCGCGACATCACCCGCCAGCTCGGCCAGTTCAATCCGGTCGGCCAGATCATGCGTCGCATGTGCAAGGAATACCGCATGGTGGTGCGCATGCTCGAAGCGCGCGGCACCGAGGATTTCGGGCTGATTTCCCAGGAGCTGTATGGCGCCGCGTCCGATGCGTTTCACGCTGGCGACCCGACCTTGTCCGACCTGGGCCTGATGCTCTCCGATTACCTGAACAATATTGATGGCCGTGGCGATCTCAAGGATGAACCGAAGACGTTGACCGCCAAGGACGCTGTCGCGATGCTGCAGCATCGTTTGAACAAGGTGTTTGGCGAGGCCGAGGAAACCATTCGGGTGTTTGAGTCCGACGGCATCGTCGCCGATGCGGCAGCGGGGGCCGACTACATCAAGATCCGCTCCGACGCGATGTTCAACGACCGCGACGTGCGAGCCCTGGAGGTTCACGAAGGGCTGGTGCACGTAGGCACCACGCTCAATGGTCTGAACCAGCCGATCTGCACCTTTCTGGCCAAGGGCCCGCCGTCCTCGACGGTGACGCAGGAAGGCCTGGCGATCCTGATGGAAATCATCACCTTCGCGTCCTACCCGAGTCGCCTGCGCAAACTGACCAACCGCACCCGCGCCATTCACATGGTGGAGGAGGGCGCGGACTTCCTGCAGGTGTTCGAGTTTTTCCGTGAGCAAGGGTTTGAAATGCCCGAGAGCTACAGCAACACCAGTCGCGTTTTCCGTGGCTCGGTGCCGACAGGTCTGCCATTTACCAAAGACTTGTCCTACCTCAAGGGCTTCATCATGATTTACAACTACATTCAGTTGGCGGTGCGCAAAGGCAAGCTGGAGCAGATACCGCTACTGTTTTGCGGCAAGACCACGCTGGAAGACATGCGCACCTTGCGCCAGTTGGTCGATGAAGGATTGGTGGTGCCACCCAAGTACTTGCCCGAACAGTTCCGCGACCTGAACGCGCTGTCCGCATGGATGTGCTTCTCCAACTTCCTCAACCACCTGAGCCTGGACCGGATCGAGGCGGATTACTCCAACATCCTGTGAACCATGAGATCCCCTGTAGGAGCCGAGCTTGCTCGCGATGGCGCAATTACATTCAACCTGTGTATCGCCTGACATACCGCTATCGCGAGCAAGCTCGGCTCCTACAGACCCAGTGTTTCAACCCTTATTCTCGCGAGGTTTCAACGGATGAGATTCCTCGGCATTGTTTGTCTGCTTCTGACCTTGAACGGTTGCAGTTCGCTGCTGTTCTACCCTGAGCCCGGGCAGTTGTTCACCCCGGAAAAAGCTGATCTCGAGTACCGCGATGTCACCCTGGTCACCGCCGACGGCGTCAAGCTGAATGCCTGGTGGCTGCCGGCGAAAAAGGGTGTCGAGGTCAAAGGCACTGTCCTGCATTTACACGGCAACGGTGGCAACCTGCCGATGCATCTGGGGGGGAGCTGGTGGTTGCCCAAGGAAGGCTATCAAGTGCTGCTGATCGACTATCGCGGCTATGGTTTATCCGAAGGGAAGCCGAGCCTGCCGGCACTCTATCTGGACATAGACGCGGCGTTCAAATGGCTCGATCAGGCACCCGAGGTCAAAGGCAAACCATTGATCCTGCTCGGTCAAAGCCTCGGTGGCTCGATGGCCGTGCACTACCTTGTTCAACACCCTGAGCGCCAGAAGCAACTCAAGGCGCTGGTCCTTGACGGTGCGCCCGCCAGCTATCGAAGTGTTGGGCAGTTTGCCCTGAGCACCTCATGGTTGACTTGGCCAGTCCAGGTGCCGTTGTCGTGGCTGGTGCCGGACGGCGACAGCGCGATCAACTCGATGCCACAGCTCAACGGCGTACCGAAACTGCTCTACCACAGCATCGACGATCCGATCGTGCCCCTTTCCAACGGCATCCGTCTGTATCAAGCTGCGCCGCCGCCACGGGTGCTGCAACTGACCCGAGGGGGGCATGTGCAGACGTTCGCCGACCCGGTCTGGCGAACCGTCATGTTGCGTTATCTCGACGATCCGCAGCATTTCAACGGCCTGCGCCGCCTGGGTGAAATCCCCAATTACCCGGCGCCCAAACATTCTGAAGATGAACCACCAGAGAGTCCGCAATGAGTGAAGAACGTAACGCCATCCCGCTGATCATCACCGGTATCTGCAGCATCCTCGGCACTGTCGGTGCCCTGTGGTGGTACGGCTACCTGCATTTCGCCAAGCCTGAGGATGCGTTGCTGCTCAACGAATTCACGATGCTTAAAACCATTCCGGGCGAAGACTACAAAGTCTCGCTGGAACCGGCGGCCCAGGTCGCGCAATGCGTCGACGGCGTGCTGGTATTGTTCGACACCGAGCAAAAAGGCCTGACCGGTGTGCTGATCGACAGCAAGAAAAAAGCCGTGCGCTGCATGGGCCAGGAAACCCCGCAGAAACTGGAACAGTAACCGGGATTTGTCATCACCCAAGATCCAGTGTGGGAGCACGTTCGCTCCCACCGTTTCATCGCGGCTGGATCAGTGTTTTTGCTTGTCGTTACCAGCCGACAAATCGTGCAGATGACGACGGGACAACGCGAGAAAACGCGGCGTCGGACCGACGTCTTCGTACAGCGGGTCACCTTCTTCATCGGTGGCCACAACCGTCGAGCCCTTCACGTACGGAAAGCTTTTTTCGAGCTCTTCCAGAGCGGCGCCGATCAACTCGCCCAGCAGTTCTTCGGGTTGGCGTTTGGGGTACATCTCGGTGATCGCCGCCAGCCGTGCGGCGGCCTCCACGTCCAGATGAATCGTGTAGCCCGTCTCGGTCAGGCGACCCTTGGCGTTTTCTTCCCAATGCTGGGCAAGCTCGCGAATTTTCATAGTGACYTCAATGCGTTCCTGCTCGTGGCAGGCCGTTTCAGAGTCCGGCAGTGGCCGGCGAAAGCCGTTGTGCGGCTTCCTCTTCAGACTAGCTTCTGCGCCGTGAGTTTAAAGTCCCTTCGTCGTTTGCTTGTAAGAACGGCTTTACGGCGGCACTCTTGGGCAAAGCATGATGTTCATGGCCGCCCGGATTTTTTGCTGGAGAACTGCTGATGACCGATATTGATGCACGCTTGCGCGAAGACGTTCACCTGTTGGGTGAGCTGCTGGGCAACACCATTCGTGAACAGTACGGGGACGGCTTTCTCGACAAGATCGAGCAGATCCGCAAGGGCGCCAAGGCCGACCGTCGCGGTTCGGTGGACGCCGAACTGAGCGCCAGCCTCAACCAATTGAGCGAAGACGAATTGCTGCCGGTGGCGCGGGCGTTCAACCAGTTTCTCAACCTGGCCAACATTGCCGAGCAATATCAGCTGATTCACCGCCGCGAAGCGTCGCAACCCGCGCCGTTCGAGGCGCGCGTGCTGCCGGAACTGCTCGCTCGCTTGCGCGCCGAAGGCCACAGTGCCGATTCCCTGGCCCGGCAATTGGGGCGACTGGACATCGAGCTGGTGCTGACCGCGCACCCCACCGAAGTGGCGCGCCGCACGCTGATCCAGAAGTACGACGCCATCGCCGCGCAACTGGCCGCACAAGATCACCGCGACCTGACCCCAGCCGAACGCGAACAGATCCACGCGAAACTACAGCGCCTGATCGCCGAAGCCTGGCATACCGAAGAAATCCGCCGCACCCGCCCGACGCCGGTAGACGAAGCCAAGTGGGGCTTCGCGGTGATCGAACATTCGCTGTGGCAGGCGATCCCCAATTACCTGCGCAAGGCCGATAAAGCCCTGTATGACGCTACCGGCCTGCGCTTGCCGCTACAGGCCGCGCCGATTCGCTTCGCCTCGTGGATGGGCGGCGACCGCGATGGCAACCCCAACGTGACCGCGACCGTCACCCGTGAAGTGTTGTTGCTGGCGCGCTGGATGGCGGCCGATTTGTATGTGCGTGATGTCGATCAACTGGCGGCCGAGCTGTCGATGCAACAAGCCAGCGAGGCGTTGAAAGCCAAGGCCGGGGACAGCGCCGAGCCGTATCGCGCCGTGCTCAAACAGCTGCGTGAACGCTTGCGTGCGACGCGCAACTGGGCGCATGCGTCGTTGACGACCGCCACCCCCGCACCGCCCGATGTACTGCAAAACAACCGCGAACTGCTGGATCCGCTGGAGCTGTGCTACCACTCGCTGCATGAGTGCGGCATGGGGGTGATCGCCGATGGCCCGTTGCTCGATTGCCTGCGCCGGGCGGTGACGTTCGGCCTGTTTCTGGTGCGCCTCGATGTGCGTCAGGATTCGTCGCGGCACAGCGCAGCCATGACTGAAATAACCGATTACCTGGGCCTGGGTCGCTACGAAGACTGGAGCGAGGATGCGCGCATCGAGTTTCTGATGCGTGAACTGAATAATCGTCGGCCATTGCTGCCGGCGTACTTCAAACCGTCGGCCGACACCGCCGAAGTGCTGGCGACCTGCAGGGAAGTGGCCGCCGCCCCCGGTGCATCGCTCGGTTCGTACGTGATTTCCATGGCCGGTGCGGCGTCCGACGTGCTCGCCGTGCAACTGCTGCTCAAAGAGGCCGGCGTGCTGCGGCCGATGCGCGTGGTGCCGTTGTTCGAAACCCTGGCCGACCTTGATAACGCTGGTCCGGTGATCGAAAAACTGTTGCTGCTGCCGGGCTATCGCGCGCGCTTGCAAGGCCCGCAAGAAGTGATGATCGGTTACTCCGACTCGGCCAAGGATGCCGGCACGACCGCTGCGGCATGGGCGCAGTACCGGGCGCAGGAGCGTCTGGTCGACATCTGCCGTGAACAGCAAGTGGAGCTGCTGTTGTTCCATGGTCGCGGCGGCACCGTGGGGCGTGGCGGTGGTCCGGCGCATGCGGCGATTCTGTCGCAGCCACCGGGGTCGGTTGCGGGGCGTTTTCGCACCACCGAGCAAGGGGAAATGATTCGATTCAAATTCGGCCTGCCGGACATCGCCGAGCAAAACCTCAATCTGTACCTGGCGGCGGTGCTGGAAGCGACCCTGCTGCCACCGCCGCCACCTGAGCCGGCATGGCGTCATTTGATGGACGAACTGGCCGACGATGGCGTCAAGGCGTACCGCGCCGTGGTGCGGGAGAACCCGCAATTCGTCGAGTATT
Organism: Pseudomonas sp. P1_F1_2; assembly: GCF_056405815.1. NCBI lineage: Bacteria > Pseudomonadati > Pseudomonadota > Gammaproteobacteria > Pseudomonadales > Pseudomonadaceae > Pseudomonas > Pseudomonas sp. P1_F1_2. Next base: position 60,403 of record NZ_JBFUBK010000021.1, read on the forward strand.
TCCGCCAGTCGACCCCTGAACAGGAACTGGGACGTTTGCCGTTGGGCAGCCGCCCGGCCAAACGCCGCGCCGGCGGGATCGAAAGCCTGCGCGCCATTCCGTGGATTTTCGGCTGGACCCAGACCCGCCTGATGTTACCGGCCTGGTTGGGTTGGGAAGCGGCATTGAGCAAGGCGCTGGAGCGCGGTGAAGGCGAGTTGTTAGGGCAGATGCGTGAGCAATGGCCGTTCTTCCGCACCCGCATCGACATGCTGGAAATGGTCCTGGCCAAAGCGGACGCTGACATCGCCCGATCCTACGATGAACGTCTGGTCGAGCCGGATTTGCTTCCTTTAGGTGTGCATTTACGCGACCTATTGTCGCAGGCCTGCGCAGTGGTGCTGGGGTTGACCGGTCAGTCGCAGCTGCTGGCACATAGCCCAGACACCCTTGAATTCATCCGGTTACGCAACACTTACCTCGACCCGCTTCATCTATTGCAGGCGGAGTTGCTGGCACGTTCGCGGCAGCAGGACGTGGCGCAGGGCAGCCCTGTAGAACAGGCGCTGCTGGTGTCTGTGGCGGGGATTGCCGCCGGTTTGCGAAATACCGGCTAAGGTTTTTGCCGTGGGGCGAGGCACTCGGCGCAGGCGTCGGGTGCCTGTCGTTGAAGGTGTTGAAAGGTCGGTCAGGCGACAGTTAATGATGGGGTTGCGACTTGGAGCACTTCATCGAAGGGGCATGACAGGCGCCGGTTTCTCCGACTTTCGGCGGCTTGTGTGGGCAGGAACTGCTGTGTATCTTGAGCAGCCTTTGGCCGTTTGGGCGGCCACGACCCTATTTTTGAGATTGGCCCCACGAGGCGAATCTGACGATATCCATATAAAAAATTGAGGAGCACAWCGATGCGCGTCATTCTGCTGGGAGCTCCCGGGGCCGGTAAAGGTACTCAGGCACAGTTCATCACCGAGAAATTCGGCATTCCGCAAATCTCCACTGGCGACATGTTGCGTGCAGCCGTCAAGGCCGGCACTGAGCTGGGCCTCAAGGCCAAGGGCATCATGGATGCTGGCGGTCTGGTCTCCGATGACCTGATCATCGCACTGGTCAAGGACCGTATCGCTCAAGCCGACTGCGCCAAGGGTTTCCTGTTCGACGGTTTCCCGCGCACCATTCCTCAGGCTGAAGCGTTGGTAACCGCTGGCGTCGAGCTGGATGCCGTGGTCGAAATCGCCGTCGAAGACGAAGAAATCGTCCAGCGCATCGCCGGTCGCCGTGTTCACGAAGCCAGCGGCCGCGTGTACCACATCGTCTACAACCCGCCAAAAATTGCCGGCAAGGACGACATCACCGGTGAAGAGCTGGTGCAGCGCAAGGACGATACCGAAGAAACCGTGCGTCATCGCCTGTCGGTCTACCACTCCCAGACCAAACCACTGGTAGCGTTCTACCAGAATCTGTCCGCTGCCAATGGCAAGCCGAAGTACAGCCACATCCCTGGCGTCGGTTCGGTTGAAGCGATCACGGCCAAGGTGCTTGAAGCACTGAGCTGATAACCGCTTCATCTTCTACGGCCCGCTTGCGGGCCGTAGTTGTTTATACTGGCGAACTTTTTCTGAATTCTCTTACGGATACATCGATGAGCACCTTGCTGGCCCTGGACACCGCGACCGAAGCTTGCTCCGTTGCCTTGCTGCATGACGGCAAAGTCACGAGCCATTACGAGGTGATTCCGCGCCTGCATGCCCAGAAGCTGTTGCCGATGATCCAGCAATTGCTCGCCGACGCCGGGACCACCTTGCAAGCCGTCGATGCCATCGCATTTGGTCGCGGGCCGGGCGCCTTTACGGGTGTGCGGATCGCCATCGGCGTGGTCCAGGGCCTGGCGTTTGCGCTGGATCGCCCGGTGTTGCCGGTGTCGAACCTGGCCGTACTGGCGCAACGCGCCTATCGCGAACACGGTGTGAGCCAGGTCGCCGCGGCAATCGACGCGCGGATGGATGAAGTGTACTGGGGCTGCTATCGCGAAACGGCCGGGGAAATGCGCCTGGCGGGCAATGAAGCCGTGTTGCCACCCGAAGCGGCGGCGTTGCCGGCGGATGCCAGCGGTGAGTGGTTCGGTGCCGGCACGGGTTGGGGTTATGCCGAGCGCATTGCCGTGAACCTGACCGGGCAGGACGCGGGCATGCTGCCGCATGCCGAAGACCTGCTGACACTGGCGCGGTTTGCCTGGGAGCGCGGCGAGGCGATTGTCGCGGATCAGGCTCAGCCGGTTTACCTGCGCGACAAAGTGGCGACGCCCAAAGCGCGCTGATTTCCGGCACCGAGTGGGTGCCATCGCGGGCAAGCCACGCTCCCACAGTTTTGAGCCAACCGCAGATTTTGTGAACCACACAAATCCTGTGGGGCGAAGTGGGAAATGCGCCACTAAACTGCCATCACTGATACCGGACATGTACTCATGCGTATAGACGGCGTTTCCTCTCAGTCCTACCCCATCAAGCGCAAGGCTCGCAAAGGCCCTGTGGCGGAAGACGATTACGTTGATATCGACGGCGAGCTGGAAATTCCATCCGAAGAGCAAATGGCTGCCCGTGCCGCCAAAGCCTCCGCGCAACGCCTGAGCAATCTCCCGGCTCGCCAACAAGACATGATCTACCACCGCGCCATGAGCAAAAGCGTTGCTACGGCACTCGCCAGCTACCTGAGCACGGCCACTTTTGTCGATTGGGATACGGATGTGCTGGGCCTCGACCTGTACATCTGATGGGGCAGCCTTACTACCTCGGCTGCCCGTCCTGGAGTGAAAACGCCTGGCGCGATTACCTCTATCCGCCAGACGCCAAACCTGCTGAATTTCTAAATTTCTATACCCAAGTATTCAATGCCGTAGAAGGCAATACGACCTTCTACGCGAGCCCGGCTGCCTCGGCTGTGCAGCGTTGGGCCGAGGTCATGCCCGAACACTTTCGTTTTACCGCCAAGTTCCCCGGTGACATCAGCCATGGCGGTGACCTGCGCGAGCAACTGACCGCCGCCGAAACTTTCGTGAAGTTGCTCAGCCCTTTGGGCGCGCGGGTTTCGCCGTTGTGGCTGCAATTGTCGAAAAGCTTCACGCCGCAACGGTTGCCGGAACTGGCCGCTTTCATTGATGGGCTGGAGCGACCTCTGGCCGTCGAGGTGCGCCATGACGCGTTCTTCGCCAAAGGCGATGCCGAGCGAATGCTCAATCGATTGTTGATGGATCGCGGTGTCGAGCGCATCTGCCTCGATCCGCGAGCGCTGTTCAGTTGTGTGTCGACCGATCCGTCGGTGCTCCACGCCCAATCGAAAAAGCCCAAAGTGCCGCCACGTCCGGCGGCGTTCACGCAATTCCCGCAAGTGCGCTTCATCGGCCATCCGCAGCTGGAAGCCAACGATCCGTTCCTGGTGCCGTGGGTCGAGAAAATCGCCGCGTGGATCGAAGAGGGCCGTACGCCGTACATCTTCCTGCACACCGCAGACAACCTGCTGGCCGCCAAGCTGGCGCAACGTTTTCACGCACAACTGATGCTGCGTTTGCCTGGCCTGCCGCCGCTGCCTGAGCTATACAGAGAACCCGCAGTGGAGCAACTTGGCTTGCTCTGAGGCGGTTTTTTCCCCTTTTCAGGAGCCTGCCCAATGGATGCGCAAACCCTTCGAGCCCAGGCGTTCAAAGCACTGCACGAACGCGCCGGGGCTTTTGTCATTCCCAACCCGTGGGACGCCGGCTCGGCGAAAATGCTCGCCAGTCTCGGCTTCGAGGCGCTGGCCACCACCAGTGCCGGTTATGCCTTTTCCAATGCGCGCCCCGATGGCGCAATGGCTCTGGACGATACGCTGGCAAATGTCCGCGCGATTGTCGCAGCGACGAATCTGCCCGTGGCGGTGGATCTGGAAAATGGCTTTGCCGATGACCCCGTCGAATGCGCCAAGAGCATTCTGCGCGCGGCTGAGGCCGGTGCGGTCGGCGGTTCTATCGAAGATGCCACGGGCCGTGAAGCGGCGCCGATCTACTGTTTCGAACATGCGGTGGCGCGCGTTGAAGCCGCCGTGGCCGCGGCGCGCAGCCTGCCTTTCCCCTTCATGCTGACCGCGCGTGCCGAGAACTTCCTGCACGGCAATCCCGATCTCGCCGACACCATCCGCCGCTTGCAGGCGTTCGCCGAGGCGGGGGCCGACGTGCTCTACGCACCGGGGCTGCGCAGTGCCGAAGACGTCTTGGCGGTGGTTCGTGCCGTGGCGCCCAAACCGGTCAATGTGTTGATGTCTGGCGGGCTCAAGTTGACGGTCGAGCAGTTGAGCGAGATGGGCGTCAAACGTATCAGCGTCGGTTCGGCGCTGGCGTTGGCAGCGTATGGCGAGTTTTTCCGTGCGGCCGAAGAGATCAAGACATCGGGCACCTTCGGGTTTACCTCGCGATCCATGCCGTACGCGAAGGCCAATCAACTGTTCAAAGGCTGACGATGGGGTGTCGCTGAGGGCCTGTTATTGAAGGTCAGGCGGCGATGCGCAGGTTTTGCAGAACGATCGGGCGAGCCCAACCGTTATCGAAATCGAACTGTTTCTGTTGTTCCACCAGCTCTTCGGGGGAGAACGGCGGGAACGGTTTGTCGAGCAGGTCCATTTCGAATTCGGCGATCGGCAGGTGCAGCGGGCGCGGTTGTGGCGCCGGGCCAGCTTGCGGTACAGGTTGACCGGCGGTGAGCACGATTGGACGGACCCAGCCGCTTTCGAAGTCCTGCTGTTTTTGCTGAGCGACGATTTCTTCAGGCGGGAAGGGTGGGGCCGGTTTGTCGGCCAGGTCCATTTCGAACTCGGCAATCGGCAAGAACAGCGGCTCTGGCGGGCGAACCACGGTTTCTGTCACGTTGCATTCACGCTGCGAGACGATGTGCGCCAACAACTCGCTGCCCACCGTGGGTTCGACCGGGCTTTCCAGATCAACCGGTGGAAATTTGAGCGATTCAGGAACCCCGTCACCCGGCTGATCGGCCATCGCCCGGGCAAAAAAATCTTGCCACAGGTGACTGACACCGCCCAACGCCTGGGTGTTTCGCAGGTTGTAATCGCCGTAGGGCGAGATAAAACCTGTGATTGTGGGTTGAAAGTCTGACATTTCTCTCGGTCGACGCTCAGCTCTGGCAAAATGCCCGTTAGTTTTGTTATCGGCCGTTTTTGCCGATCATTAATTTTTTGAGCGTGTTTTCCGATGATTGATCAACCGGCGGTTTGCCGCATCCATGTCGAGGCCTTGGGCACGACCTTTCAGCCACAAGCCGAGCAATGGGCCGAGCGCCTGGGCTTACCGCTGCAAGTGGATGATGGCGAGTTTGCCTTGCAGGTCGGCGAGCAGGGTTTGCAGTTGCAACAGCTTGGGGCGGATGCGCCGGGCCCGGTGCGGGTGGACTTCGTCGAAGGCGGGGCGGCTCATCGCCGGTTGTTCGGTGGCGGCACGGGGCAGATGATCGCCAAGGCCGTTGGCATCGCGCAGGGCGTGCGTCCCCGCGTGCTGGATGCTACGGCGGGGCTGGGCAAGGATGCGTTCGTGCTGGCGAGCCTGGGCTGCGAGATGAGTCTGATCGAACGTCAGCCGCTGATCGGGGCCTTGCTTGAGGATGGCCTGGCGCGCGGTGCGGAAGATTTCGACGTGGCGCCCATCGTGGCGCGGATGCATTTGCTCAAGGGTAATTCCATTGAGGTGATGCGTAATTGGGAAGGCGAGCCGCCGCAGGTGATCTACCTCGACCCGATGTTTCCGCACCGTGAGAAAACCGCGTTGGTGAAAAAGGAAATGCGTCTGTTCCGGCCGTTGGTGGGCGACGACCCGGATGCGCCAGCACTGCTGGAAGCCGCGCTGGCGCTGGCCAGTCATCGGGTGGTGGTCAAGCGGCCGCGCAAGGCGCCCTGCATTGCCGGGCCGAAGCCGAGTCATGCGTTGGACGGTAAATCCAGCCGGTATGACATTTATCCGAAGAAGGCGCTCAAGCCTTAAAACCGAGTCGCCTTTATCGCGAGCAGGCTCACTCTTACAGGGGATTTACGGTGTTGCATAGATCCAGAGTAGGAGTGAGCCTGCTCGCGCAGGCGCCAGACCAGACCCCCGATTTCTATCAGGCTGGCTCGGGTCGATAAGCCCGCATAAACAACCCCACCACTTCCTGCACGTGCTCCTCGGCCGCGTCCCCGACCACAGGTTCGCCGCAGCCATACAGCAACCGAAAATTCCCCGCGCCCTTGAGCAGGCAGAAAAAGTGCTCGGCCGCATTGCGCGGTTTATCGATGCTCAACACACCACTTTGATCAATCTTGGCCAGCAACCGCTCCATGCCATGCAGCATGCGTTGCGGCCCGGCTTCGAAGAAGATCTGCGCGAGTTTCGGGTCCTGGCTGCCCAGGTTCATCATCAATCGGTGCAGGTTCACCGATTCATCACTGTTGATCAGTTGATGGAAACCGCGTGCGATGTTCAGCAGTATCGTTTCTACCGCAACGCCGTCCGGCAGTTCAAAAAACAGCGTTGGTAGCTGCTCCTCGCATTTGGCGACAACGGCGGTGGAGAACAGCGTCTCCTTGTCGTTGAAGTGGCTGTACACGGTCAGCTTTGACACACCGGCCTCAGCTGCGACGGCATCCATGCTGGTGTTGGCATAGCCCTTGGTCAGAAACAGTGTTTTCGCCGCATCGAGAATGGCCTGGCGCTTGGCCAAATCCTTGGGTCTGCCTGGGCCATTGGGTGCTGAAAGATTGTTCGGCATATTCGCTTTTATTACTGGACTGGTGAGTTTGCTATTAATAACATACTCGTCAGTATAATTATTCCAAGCACCATTAGCGAAAGGTCCTTCACCATGTTCCGCTATGCCTTGCCCCTCGCGTTGCCAGTGTCCCTGGCTTTTTTTCTGTCTGCGTGTGGTCACGAAGAGGCGCCTCAAGTCAGCGTGCGCCCGGCCATGGTGGTTCAGCCAGAGCCTTCGGCGCAGGCGATGGAAAGCTATCCCGGTGAAGTACGGGCTCGTTATGAGCCGGACCTGGCGTTCCGCATTGGCGGCAAGGTCAGCCGACGACTGGTCGAGGAAGGGCAGCGCGTCAAGGCCGACCAACCTCTGGCCGAACTCGATCCGCAAGACGTACGCCTGCAACTGGATGCCGCCCGCGCCCAGGTCGCCGCCGCCGAGGCCAATCTGAGCCTGGTACGCGCCGAGCGGGATCGCTACAAGACCCTGATGGATCGTCAGATGGTCAGCCGCTCGCAGTACGACAACGCCGAAAACCTTTACCGATCCGGTGAAGCACGCCTCAACCAAATCAAAGCCGAATTCAACGTCTCGACCAACCAGGCAAGTTACGCGGTGCTGCGCGCGCCTCAGGATGGCGTGGTGGCCAAACGGGCTGTGGAAGTCGGGCAAGTGGTGGCCGCTGGGCAAACCGTGTTCACCATTGCCACCGATGGCGAACGTGAAGTGTTGATCAGCCTGCCGGAACAGAGCTTCGGTCGCTTCAAGGTCGGGCAGCCGGTGTCGGTAGAACTCTGGACTCAGCCCGATCAACGTTTCAGTGGCCGCATTCGTGAGTTGTCACCGGCGGCCGATCCGAAGTCGCGCACCTTTGCCGCGCGCATCGCGTTCACCTCCGGCAAGGTCACCGCTGAACTCGGCCAGAGCGCCCGGGTGTTTATCCAGACTGCTGAAGTGGTGGCGTTGTCGGTGCCTTTGTCGGCCGTCACCGCAGAAAACGGCGCGACGTACGTTTGGGTACTCAACGCCAATAACACCTTGAAAAAAGCCCCGGTGCGGGTCGGTGCGTTCGGCGAGAAAACCGTGCCGGTGCTCGAAGGCCTGAACGCCAGCGACTGGGTCGTGGCCGCCGGTGTTCATGTGCTTCATGACGGGCAGCAAGTGCGCCCGGTGGATCGCTCCAATCGCGTGGTCAATCTGGCGGACAAGGAGTAATCCCCGATGCGCTTCAACCTTTCCGAATGGGCGTTGCGTAATCGCCAGATCGTACTGTTTCTGATGCTTTTGCTGGCAATCGTCGGCGCACTGTCCTACACCAAACTCGGCCAAAGCGAAGACCCGCCTTTTACCTTCAAGGCGATGGTTATACGCACCAATTGGCCGGGGGCCACGGCCGAGGAAGTGTCGCGCCAGGTGACCGAGCGCATTGAGAAGAAGCTGATGGAAACCGGCGAGTACGAGCGCATCGTCTCGTTCTCGCGCCCGGGTGAGTCCCAAGTGACGTTTATCGCTCGCGATTCCATGCACTCGGTCGACATTCCCGAGCTCTGGTATCAGGTCCGCAAGAAGATCAGCGACATCCGTCACACCCTGCCGCCGGGCATTCAGGGGCCTTTTTTCAACGATGAATTCGGCACCACCTTCGGCAATATCTACGCCCTGACTGGCGACGGTTTTGACTATGCGGTGTTGAAGGATTACGCCGACCGTATCCAGATCCAGCTGCAACGGGTCAAGGACGTAGGCAAAGTCGAGTTGCTCGGGCTGCAGGACGAGAAGATCTGGATCGATCTCTCCAACGTCAAACTCGCCACCCTAGGCTTGCCGTTGGCCGCTGTGCAGCAAGCGTTGGAAGAGCAGAACGCAGTGTCGACGGCGGGGTTCTTCGAAACCACCAGTGAGCGCTTGCAGCTACGGGTCTCGGGGAATTTTCAGACAGTCGACGAGATCAAGAACTTCCCTATCCGCGTCGGTGATCGTACGTTCCGCATTTCCGATGTGGCGGACGTTCGCCGTGGCTTCAACGATCCTCCAGCGCCGCGCATGCGCTTCATGGCGGAAAACGCCATCGGTCTGGCCGTCGCGATGAAGGACGGCGGCGACATTCTGGTGCTGGGCAAGGCCCTGGAAGTCGAGTTCGACCGCGTCCAGAAAAACCTTCCGGCCGGCATGCAACTGCGCAAAGTATCGGATCAACCTGCCGCGGTGAAAACCGGGGTCGGCGAATTCGTTCAAGTGCTGGTCGAAGCGTTGGCGATTGTGTTGCTGGTGAGCTTTTTCTCACTCGGCGTGCGTACCGGCATGGTGGTGGCGCTGGCGATTCCGCTGGTGTTGGCGATGACTTTTGCTTGCATGTATTACCTGGGGATCGGCCTGCACAAGATTTCCCTTGGTGCGCTGGTGCTGGCGTTGGGTTTGCTGGTGGACGACGCGATCATCGCCGTGGAAATGATGGCGATCAAAATGGAGCAGGGCTTCGACCGCGTCAAAGCGGCCAGTTATGCCTGGACCAGCACCGCATTCCCGATGCTCACCGGTACGCTGATCACCGCCGCCGGGTTCCTGCCGATTGCCACTGCGCAGTCGGGCACCGGCGAATACACCCGCTCGATTTTCCAGGTGGTGACCATTGCGTTGCTGGCCTCGTGGGTGGCCGCCGTGGTGTTCGTGCCGTACCTGGGGGAAAAACTCCTGCCGGATCTGGCGAAAATTCACGCCGCCAAACATGGCACGGGTCAGCCTGACCCTTACGGCACGCCGTTCTATCAGCGGGTCAGACGTCTGGTGGAGTGGTGCGTGCACCGCCGCAAAACGGTGATCGTGCTGACGATCATGATGTTCGTTGCCTCTGTGGTGTTGTTCCGCTTCGTGCCGCAGCAATTCTTCCCGGCGTCGGGTCGACTGGAGCTGATGGTCGATTTGAAACTGGCCGAAGGCGCGTCCCTGAGCAACACCGCCGACGAAGTCAAACGTCTTGAAGGCTTGTTGAAAGATCACGCCGGTATCGATAATTACGTGGCTTACGTCGGCACCGGTTCACCGCGTTTTTACCTGCCGCTGGATCAACAACTGCCTGCGGCGAGCTTCGCGCAGTTTGTGGTTCTGGCCAAGACCATTGAGGAGCGTGAGACCCTGCGCACCTGGTTGATCGAAACCCTCAACGAACAATTTCCGGCCCTGCGTTCACGGGTCACGCGTCTTGAGAACGGGCCGCCTGTTGGTTATCCAGTGCAGTTCCGGGTGACCGGTGAGCACATCGAAGAAGTTCGCGCACTGGCCCGTAAAGTGGCGGCCAAGGTTCGCGAGAATCCGCACGTGGTCAACGTGCACCTGGACTGGGAGGAGCCCAGCAAAGTGGTGTACCTGAACGTCGATCAAGACCGCGCCCGAGCGCTTGGCGTGAGCACGGCGAACTTGTCGAAATTCCTGCAAAGTTCACTGACCGGCTCCAGTGTCAGCCAGTACCGCGAAGACAACGAGTTGATCGAGATTCTGCTGCGCGGCACCCTGCACGAGCGCACCGAGCTGTCGTTGCTGCCGAGCCTGGCGGTGCCGACCGACAACGGCCGCAGCGTTGCGCTGTCGCAGATCGCGACGCTGGAATATGGCTTCGAAGAAGGCATCATCTGGCACCGCAATCGCCTGCCTAACGTGACGGTTCGCGCCGACATTTATGGCAAGGAACAACCGGCCACACTGGTGCAGCAGATCATGCCGACGCTTGATCCGATACGCGCCGAATTGCCGGACGGTTACTTGCTGGACGTGGGCGGCACCGTAGAGGACTCTGCCCGCGGACAGAACTCGGTGAAGGCCGGCGTGCCGCTGTTCATCGTCGTGGTGCTGACGTTGCTGATGCTGCAACTGCGCAGTTTCTCACGCACGGTAATGGTGTTTCTGACCGCGCCGTTGGGGCTGATCGGCGTGACGCTGTTCCTGATGGTGTTCCGTCAGCCGTTCGGTTTTGTCGCCATGCTCGGGACCATCGCGTTGTCCGGGATGATCATGCGCAACTCGGTGATTCTGGTCGACCAGATCGAGCAGGACATCGCGGCAGGCCTCAAGCCCTGGCAAGCGATTATCGAGGCGACCGTGCGCCGCTTCCGCCCGATTGTGTTGACCGCGCTCGCGGCGGTGCTGGCCATGATCCCGTTGTCACGCAGTGTATTCTTCGGGCCGATGGCGGTGGCGATCATGGGGGGACTGATCGTGGCGACGGCATTGACGCTGTTGTTCCTGCCGGCGCTGTATGCGGCGTGGTTCAGGGTTAAGAAAGAACCGGTCTGACTTCCTACGTGTATTTCAGATCCCTCTGATATTGAGTCAGAGGGGGCTGAATGCTGTACTCGAATCTCGATTTCACGAGTTTTTGAGACAGTCGTCATGAAAAAACCACCTGTTGTGGCGGGGAGGACCGATCCGGTATTCGACCTGTTGATGACCTCGCCCCACAAGGAACGCCTCTCGGACTACCTGGCCCTGCTCAAGCCGCTGGATGACCAGGGGCGCTATCTTCCATTCGATGAATTGCGTTACCGCTGGGCACCAGGACTGGATTCCAGGTTGTGCTGGGCTTTGGTCAAAAAAGCCCGCACGGCTCAGTATTCCAGCCTTCTACCTTTGGGCGAGCCGGTCCAGTGGGGCAACTTCCTGCTGACACCGCTGGCGCAGAAGGCTATTTCAGCCGTCGATCGGCAAGCCACAACCGCTGCGTTGGAATACATGACCAGCCAGATTGGTGAGCGCGCACATTTCAGTTATCTGCTCAATGATCTGATCGAAGACGAGGCCATCAGCAGCAGCCAGCTCGAAGGCGCGGCAACGACCACTCGGGTGGCCAAGGATATGCTCAAGCGTCATCGCCAGCCGCGAACGCCAGATGAGCGAATGGTCATTGGCAATTACCAAATGATGACATTTGCTTGGGAGCAGCGTTATGAGCCTCTGAGTGTTGAGCTCATCACCGCGATGCATCGTGTTGGTGTCGAGGGCATCGACGACGTGCAGTACTCGCCGGGAGAATTGCGAGGCAACGATGATGTGGTGGTACAGGACGGCGAGGGCAACACCGTGCATACCCCGCCGCCCGCAGCGGGGCTGGTGGCACGGTTACAGGTGCTGTCGAAATGGATCAATCAACCCCACAACGATCCCAACCGTGCGGACTATCTTCATCCGCTGATCAAAGGCATCGCGCTGCATTTTGCTTTGGGTTATGAGCATCCCTTTCGCGATGGCAACGGGCGTGTCGCGCGGGCGCTGTTTTACTGGTTCATGTTCAAGAATGACTTTTCGGCCTTTCGATACATTGCGATCAGCATTTTGCTACGCAACGCGCCGGTGAAATACGGACGCTCGTATTTGAATACCGAGGCCGATGAACTGGACCTGACCTACTTCATCGATTTCCAGTGTTCGGTGATCCTTCGGGCGGTCAGTGGTTTTACCAGCGCCTATCGCAACAGTCTGGCTTACACCGAACGCTTTGATCGCTGGTTGATGGCATCCGGTTTTTTCAACCTGCTCACCCAAAAGCAGCGTGCCGTCTATCAAGTGGCCAAGAGCGGCATGGCCAAGGAATTTACGGCGGTCAATGTGAAGGAGAACCTGGACTGTTCTTACAACACTGCTTCGGCGACCTTGAACGGGTTGGTTGATCTGAAGGTGTTTGAGAAGCGCAAGATGGGGCGTGAGTGGGTGTTCTTTTTACGGCCCGCCCCCGTCACCTCATCCGTCATGGAAGCCATTTAAGTAAAAAGCCCGCTGAACCTGAAAGGACAGCGGGCTCTTTCTTGTGTGGCATTCGCTAAACGTTACAGCGTGCCAAACACCTTCTTCGCCAGACTGGTCGCCGCCGCTGCCGGGTTCTGGCGGATGGTTTCTTCCTGTTTGCCGATCATCTCGAACAAGCCGTTCAGCGCCTGCTCGGTGACGTAGTTTTCAACGTTGGCGTTCTTCGCATCCAGCACGCCCATGGTCGCCGCCTGACCGGCGAAGGTGTTGTACTGTTTGGCCAGGCCAACCTGGTCGGTGGCTTGCTTGACGATGGGCAGGAACCTGGCGCGGATCTGCTCGCGACTGGTTTTGTTCAGGTATTGAGTGGCGGAGTCGTTGCCGCCGCTGAGGATGCCCTTGGCATCTTCCACGCTCATCTTCTTCACCGCGTCCACGAGGATCGGCTGGGCCTGGGTCACGGCGGTTTCAGCCGCTTTGTTCATGCTGGCTTCCAGTTCGTCGACCTGATCGCCCATACCGAACTGCTTCATCTTGCTGGCGACCTTGCCGAGTTTGCCCGGCAGTCCGATTTTCACGTCCGGGTTGTTGCTGAAACCACCCGGTGTGCCGAGCTGTTTCACGGCCAGTTGCGCGCCTTGGGTCAGGGCATCCTTGAGGCCGCCGGTGGCGTCTTTTTGCGACAGGTCGCTGAACGAGAGCGCCAGTGCGCTGGCAGAGATCATCAGGCCTGCGCAGAGGCCGGCGAAGCGAAGGGTAGGGCGGAACATGGCAGCTTCCTTGTTCGGATTGAGGAGGAACGGATGTTGACAGCCGTTTCGCCGGTTTATTGTGGGCGCGAAGGTTATCAGGCTTTGCTGAAGGGTTTTAATACAACAGAGCCGGGATAGACTTCGATTGCATTGCGGTATTCATTTTCAGTCGCCGTCAGGGTGTAGCGTTTACCGGGCACAACAGTGTCCGGATCGTACTCCAGATAAAACGCCTCTGCCATTTCTTCACTGATATGCACTTGAGTCAGTTGCACCGTCGCATTGTCGTGCTCATGGGCAACAATGGTCACCGCGTGTTCGGGTTCCACCGCTTGAGGTTCTTGCGCCTGGATGTAGAGGCGACCGATCGGACTCAGGTGCAGTGTTTGGCGGTGTGGCGTGCGGTGAACAATGATGAAGTGGTCCAGGTCGATCAGGAGTGGCACACCGTTGTGGGTCATGCTGACACTCACGCGGTATTTGACGCTGACGTCGGAAAAACTGTGTGCAAATGAAAAGTTCCAGCGGCCGCTGTACAGCATCGGTTTACGGGATTGCGCCACTTTGATGGGGGACTGAGTGTTTGCCGTATGAACGCTTATATAAGTCTCGGCCTCACCACTGGTGGGAGGCATAAAGTCGTCAGGCAAACTAAATATCAGGGTGATGTAGTGGGTGGGGTTATCTAATGAGTTCATCGCGATATCCATATCGTGGTGGGTTATTTGGAGTGATCTATTAATCCATAATCGGACAACTAAAAGAACGTCCCTGTTCTTATAGTTGTTGTCAGGAAGTTACTGTTGACCCAACTAAGCCTGATCCGCCGCATCTTCACTGCGGTGCAACGCAACCTGACGGATCGACAATCGAATCTCCGCCGGCAACACCCGTTTGGCCGCGCCTTCGGCCAGTTCGCCGAGCAATTCGTGATAGCTCAACTTGCCAGCTTCGTCGCGCTTGAGCACCTCCAGATCAAGCATCGTCTGGATGAAGTGACGGAACAGGCTCTTGTCGAAGAACTCGGGGGCGTTCAGGCCATGGAGGATCGAAAGGCGCTGGGCCATGACTGTGCACAGGTCTTCGAGTTCTTCGGCGCTGATGCTGTTCTGGCCGCTGTTGAGCAGCAGGGACACGGTCATATAGAAGCGCTGCAAGGTCTGGGCGATGCTCTTCGACAGCAAGGTCAGCAGCACGAAATGCCGTGAGCTTGGTGCGGGGCGCAGGTAGACATCGTTTTCGAAACGCAGCAGGCCTTGTTCAACGAACGCTTCCAGCCATTGGTCGATCACCGCGTCTAGTTCATCCATGGACCAGCGAATGAACAGTTCCGATTGCAGGTACGGATACAGTGCGCGGGTGTAACGCAGGATCTGCTCGCGGTTCATGCGCGACGCGCTCTGGAAGAAACTCGCGAGCAGTGCCGGCAACGCAAAAATGTGCAGCACGTTGTTGCGGTAGTAGGTCATCAGGACGGCGTTCTGCTCGTCCAGATACAGAATCTTGCCCAGGGCATCGCTCTGCTCGGACAGCAAGTCCATGTCCTTCACGTGTTCGATCAGTGCGCGACCATCGCCTTCCGGCAGTGTGGTGTGCGGCGAGTAGGGAACCTTGCGCAACAGTGCGAGGTACAGGTCCAGCACTCGCGCCATGGCGCGATCATCCAGCGCCAATCGGCTGGTGGACAGCAACGCCAGGGCCACCAGGTTCACGGGATTGATCGCTGCGGCTTCGTTCAGATGCTGCGCAACTTTCTCGCCCAAACGGTTGGTGGTTTCGTTGAGCCAGGCCGGTTTGAATTGCGGGCCGAGCTCCTGTTGGCGCCAGTCCGGCTGTTCGCTGTCGAGGAATTCCGCCAGTTTGATCGGCTCGCCGAAGTTCACCGCCACTTGGCCGAAGCGCTGCTTGAGCGCGCCGATGACTTTGAAAATATCGAAAATCGACTCTTTCTTCTTGGTCGCACCACGCAGTTCGCCGAGGTAGGTCCGGCCTTCCAATACGCGCTCGTAACCGATGTACACCGGCACAAACACGATGGGCATGCGCGACGAACGCAGGAAGCTGCGCAGGGTAATCGCCAGCATCCCGGTTTTCGGTTGCAGCATGCGCCCGGTTCGCGAACGGCCGCCCTCGACGAAGTACTCGACCGGGAAGCCTTTGATAAACAAGGTGTGCAGGTATTCGTTGAACACCGAGGTGTACAGCGGGTTGCCTTTGAAAGTACGGCGCATGAAGAACGCACCGCCGCGACGCAGTAGGCCGCCGATCCCCGGCATGTTGAGGTTGATCCCGGCAGCGATGTGCGGCGGGGTCAGGCCATTGCGGAACAGCAGATAGGACAGCAGCAGGTAGTCGATGTGGCTGCGGTGGCAGGGTACGTAGATCACTTCGTAACCCGGGGCGACTTTTTGCACGCCTTCGATGTTGTTGACCTTGATGCCGTCGTAGATCTTGTTCCAGAACCAGCTCAGCACCACTTCCATGAAGCGGATTGCGGTGTAGGTGTAGTCCGAGGCGATTTCGTTGCCGTAACGCAAGGCCTGGGCCTTGGCTTTCTCCGGGGAGATGTTCTCGCGCTCGGCTTCATCGAGGATCGCTTGCTTGACCAGTGGCTGGTTGAGCAAACCTTTGACCAAATTGCGTCGGTGCGAAATGTCCGGGCCGATGACGGCGGCTTTGAGATTGCGGAAGTGCACCCGCAGGATCCGCTGGGCCATGCGCACGGTGCGCTCGTGGCCCTTGTTGTGATCGATCAGCTCGCGCAGGTGAATCGGCGCAGAGAATTGCACACGCGTCTTGCGCCCCAGCACGATGATGCTCAGCAAGCGGCGCAGGCGACCGGTGACGGCCCAACTGTCGGCGAAGAGCAATTTCCACGGGCTCGATTCGCTGTCCGGCGACTGACCCCAGAACACGCTGACCGGAATGATCTGCGCGTCTTCGGCGCCATTCTGGCTCAGGGCGCTGACCAGGCGGGTCAGGGTTGGCGGCGCGCCGCGTTTGTCCTGTCGACCGAGCCAGTCGGGCTCTGGCGTCAGGTAAAAGAACGCGGCGGGTTCCAGCAGGTTACCTACTGAAACCGGCAATACCGGGCGGGGCAGGCCAGCCTTGCTGCATTCGGTGTCGACCACGGCGAGGTCGGTCAGCGAAGGGTTTTGCAGGACGTAGAACACCGGACGACTGCGGTCGAGGTTGAGGGTGAACGACGACTGGTTGATCGTCTCCGAGCGAACCCAGAGGTACAACAGTCGACGCAGGGTGCCAAACACAAGACGGCGGAACGGGGAGCGGGTCATACGGCTTCTGCGTGAGTGAGTAAAACCGAGCGTTTGCTCGGGAGGGCGACAGTGTGCCGGATTCGTCGAAAATCGGCAAAAAAGCGCCTAAGTAAAGTTGAGTTGAGAGTTTCGCTGCCTGTCATATACTCGGCCGTCTGCCGTCGAAGCCCTTGCTGGGACGTCGCGCGCAGATTGACGTTCCTGAAGGCTTTCCTGCGAAAAGCCCGATCAATAATAAAAAGGGAGTATGAACAAATGGCAACACGCGAAACCGGCAACGTGAAGTGGTTCAACGACGCCAAGGGCTACGGCTTTATTCAACGCGAGGACGGGGTGGACGTGTTCGTGCACTACCGCGCGATTCGTGGCGAAGGGCACCGTTCGCTGGCTGAAGGTCAGCAGGTTGAATATGCCGTGGTGACCGGCGAGAAGGGTTTGCAGGCTGAGGATGTGGTGGGGCTGTAACTCGCACTCTTTGGATCACCAAAAAACACTGTGGGAGCGGGCTTCCCCGCGAAAGCGGTTTGTCAGTCACATCTATTCTGGATGTGCCGCCGCCTTCGCGGGCAAGCCCGCTCCCACAGGTTATGCGTGTCGTTGTTAAGCGGTTTTCCAGGTGATTTCTTCTTCACCATCAGCGCTGATGCGCATCCAGCGATCCGCTGTCTCTTCGCCTTCTTCCTCGACCCACGTCCCCGGCGCGCAACGTACTTCCACGTTCAGCGCGGCAAAGGCTGCGCGGGCGCAGGCGATGTCGTCTTCCCACGGGGTCTGGTCGCTGTCCAGAAACAGGCTGTTCCACTTGCCCACGGCTTTGGGCAGCCAGGTGACGGGCACGTTGCCGGCCTTGCACTTGTAGGTCTGGCCTTTCTGGACCCAGTCGGTGCACGGGCCTAAAGCCGCGCCGAGCCAGGCCGAAATGGCTTTGTGGTCAACGTCGGCGTCTTTCAGGTAAATCTCGATATCGGGTTGGCGCATGGATGTCCTCACTGCGGGTCTGAAAAATCCATTCGCGGATTTAGCCGGCCTCAAGCCGTTGCTCAAGACCAAAAATTATTGAAGTACGAAATAATCGTAGCGCATCGACA
Organism: Pseudomonas sp. P1_F1_2; assembly: GCF_056405815.1. Classification (NCBI taxonomy): domain Bacteria; kingdom Pseudomonadati; phylum Pseudomonadota; class Gammaproteobacteria; order Pseudomonadales; family Pseudomonadaceae; genus Pseudomonas; species Pseudomonas sp. P1_F1_2. Next base: position 77,988 of record NZ_JBFUBK010000021.1, read on the forward strand.
CGGTGACCTCGAACGGCTCGACCTGCTCGATCACCGCTGTGCGGCGTTCGGCACTGGCGCGCCAACCGTGAGGGGTCATCGCCAACAGGTTGGCGCGATCCTGACCACTTTCCAGGGTCAGTTTGAATTCAAGGGTTTCGCTGTGTTGCAGCGCCATGCCTTCCGGCACCAGGGCCAGATGCTTGTCATCGGTGTACTCACGGACTTCGTCGTACAGCCGTTCGCGCAACTCCATCAGGTGACCGCTGGTCGGCCCGACTTTCATCAAACCGCCACCGGGGCTGAGCAGGCGTTTGGCTTCTTCCCAGTCCAGAGGGCTGAAGACGCTCGCCAGAAACTGGCAACTGCCCGAGGCCAATGGCACCCGTGCCATGCTGGCGATCAACCAGGTCAGCTGCGGGTTACGCTTGCACGCTCGTTTGACCGCTTCGCGAGAGATATCCAGCGCGTAACCGTCGGCGTTCGGTAAAGCCTCGGCGATTTGCGCGGTGTAGTAACCCTCGCCACAGCCGATGTCCAGCCAGCGCTGCGGTGCATAGCCGGCTGCCAGTTCCGCCAGGCGCTTGGCCACCGGCGCGTAATGGCCGGCGTTCAAGAAGTCGCGGCGGGCTTCAACCATGGCCAGGTTATCCCCAGGGTCGCGGCTGTTTTTATGCTGCACTGGCAACAGGTTCAGGTAACCCTGTCGCGCGCGGTCGAAACGATGCCCGGCGGGGCAGGCCACGCCGTTGTCCACCGCATTCAGCGGTTCACTGCATATCGGGCACGCGAGCATCAGGCGAGCAACTTGATCAGGGTCTGGTAGTAGATCTCGGTCAACACATCGAGGTCAGCTGCCAGTACGCGTTCGTTGACCTGGTGGATGGTCGCGTTGACCGGGCCCAGTTCAACCACTTGCGTGCCCATCGTCGCAATGAAACGACCGTCAGAGGTGCCGCCACTGGTGGAAGCCTTGGTTTCGCGACCGGTGATGTCCTTGATGCTCGACGCCACGGCATCCAGCAACGCACCCGGTTCGGTGAGGAACGGCAGGCCGGACAACGCCCAGTCGATGTGCCAGTCCAGGCCATGCTTGTCGAGAATGTCGGCCACGCGCTTTTGCAGGCCTTCGACGGTGGACTCGGTGGAGAAGCGGAAGTTGAACACCGCCACCAGATCACCCGGGATGACGTTGGTCGCGCCGGTGCCGGAATTGACGTTGGAGATCTGGAAGCTAGTCGGCGGGAAGAAATCGTTGCCGTGGTCCCAGTGCTCGGCGGCCAGTTCGGCCAGGGCAGGGGCGGCGAGGTGGATCGGGTTCTTCGCCAGGTGCGGATAGGCCACGTGACCTTGCACACCGCGCACGGTCAATTTGGCGCCGAGGGAACCGCGACGACCGTTCTTGACCACATCGCCCACCAGGGTGGTGCTCGACGGCTCGCCAACGATGCACCAGTCCAGACGTTCCTTGCGCGCCGCGAGGCGTTCAATCACTGCCTTGGTGCCGTGGTGCGCCGGGCCTTCTTCGTCACTGGTGATCAGGAATGCGACCTTGCCCTTGTGATCCGGGTAGTCGGCGACAAAACGCTCGGCGGCCACGGTCATCGAGGCCAGGCTGCCTTTCATGTCAGCTGCGCCACGGCCACAGAGCATGCCGTGTTCGTCGATCAGCGCGTTGAACGGGTCGATCTGCCAGGCGGTCACCGGGCCGGTCGGGACCACGTCGGTGTGACCGGCGAAGCACAGCACCGGGCCGTCGTGTTTGCCGTGGGTCGCCCAGAAGTTATCCACATCTTCGATGCGCATCGGTTCCAGCATGAAACCGGCATCGCCCAGGCGCTGCATCATCTGCTTCTGGCAATCGGCGTCGACCGGCGTCACGGACGGGCGGCGGATCAGGTCGATGGCGAGTTGAAGGGTCGGCGAAAGGTCGGCGTGGGCCGTCATGGAAAACTCCGGAAGCTAATTGTGTAGGAGCAAAGCTTGCTCGCGATGAACGATGATGAGGTCTTTCTGTTACACCGAGTCGCATCAATCGCGAGCAAGCTTTGCTCCTACAGGAATTGGTGCTGGGCGCGCAAAATGGCGGTTATCTTAAAGCAAAACGGCGACCATTGGCCGCCGTTTAGTGCATCTGTACAGTTTTAGACGGCTGGCGCCGGCTCAGGCTCGGCGGCCGGTTTGGGCAGCGAAGACAAGAACGCCATGATCAGCGCCGCCAGGTACGGCAGCGACTGCACCAGCAACATGGTCACCCAGAAGCGCATGTCCTTGCTCGGCAAGCCGTTCACCAGGAAGATCCCCAGTGCCGCGCCCCACAACAGCAGCATGATGAACACCTCTTCACGCGCCTCCGAAATCGCCACCCAGAAGCCGTGGTTGTCGGCGTTTTTCGGGGTGCGGAAGAACGGAATGCTGCTGGTGAAGAAGCCGTACAGCACCGCTTTGGCGATGGTGTGCGACAACGCCAGCCCGGCCAGAGCCGCGCAGAACGCATCTTTCAAGTTCACGCCGACGGCGCGGCGATACAGGAAGATGATCTTGCCGACCTTGAACACGAACAACGCCAATGGCGGGATCGCGAAAATCAGCAACGGTGGATCGACCCGTTGCGGCACGATGATCATCGCCGCCGACCACAACAGGGCGCCCACGGTGAAGAAGATGTTCATGCCGTCCGCGACCCACGGCAACCAGCCCGCGAGGAAGTGGTAACGCTGGCCACGGGTCAGTTCGGTGTCCTTGCCGCGCAGCAGGCTGGCGGTGTGACGCTTGATGATCTGAATCGCCCCGTAGGCCCAGCGGAAACGCTGTTTCTTGAAGTCGATAAAGGTATCGGGCATCAGGCCTTTGCCGTAGCTGGTGTGGTAATACGCCGCCGACAGGCCTTTTTCGAAGACACGCAGACCCAACTCGGCGTCTTCACAGATGCACCAATCGGCCCAGCCGAGCTCTTCGAGCACCGAGCGCCGGGTCATGGTCATGGTGCCGTGCTGGATGATCGCGTCACGGTCGTTACGGGTGACCATGCCGATGTGGAAGAAGCCTTTGTATTCCGCGTAGCAAAGCTTCTTGAAGGTGCTTTCGTTCTGGTCGCGGTAATCCTGCGGCGACTGCACCACGGCGATTTTCGGATCGGCGAAGTGCGGCACCATGTGCTTGAGCCAGTTTGGGTCGACGCAGTAGTCCGAGTCGATCACCGCAATCACTTCGGCATCCTTGGCGGTGTGCGGGATCAGGTAATTCAGTGCACCACCCTTGAAGCCGGCCAGCGGTGCAACGTGGAAGAACTTGAAGCGCGGGCCGAGGGTTTCGCAATAATCGCGCACCGGTTCCCAGACCGCCGGATCCTTGGTGTTGTTGTCGATGATCAGGACTTCGAAGTCCGGATAGTCGAGGTTGGCCAGGGCATTGAGGGTCTGTTTGACCATCTCCGGCGGCTCGTTGTAGCAAGGGACGTGGATCGAGACTTTTGGTCTGTAGTCCGAATCGCCCACCACTGGCAGGAATTCACGACGACGCTTGTGAGTCCAGACTGCTTCGGCCAGTTCATGCGCCTCGGTCAGCAGAACGATAAAGACCCCGAGCGCGCCGAGTGCCAGGAGGAAACCGACCGTCAGGCTGAACCAAGTGCTGTATTGCTGACTGTAGTCGTAACCGATCCAGACCAGAACCGAACCGCAAAGGAACGCGATAAAGGTCAGGAACGTGCGGCCACGTTGGCGCAGGGCCGAGCCGTCGATCATCAGCAAGGTCAAGGACAGCAAGGCCAGCACGGCCGAGCCGATTGCCAGCACGCGCCATTGCGGGATCGCGACCACGGGGCCTTCGAAGTTGAACTTCTGCTGGCGCGCGGCGTTGAACACGCCCCAATACGCGCCCACCGAACCTTCGTCGCTGGCCTTCCACGGCTGGTCAAACGCTTCGATCACGAAGTAGTTGAAACCCTGGCGATTGAGTTTGTTGACCAAGGTACGCAGGTAGATCGCCTGATCCGCCGGGCTCGCATCGGTGCCGCCACGCATGCGGCCGTTGCTCGGCCAGCCAACCTCCGAGAGCAGCAGCGGTTTTTTCGGGAACATCTTTTTCAGGTCGCGGGCGCGGTCGAGGACGAACTGACCGGCCTTGTCCACCGGGATAAATTCCCAGTAAGGCAATACGTGGGCGGCGATCAGGTCGACGTGCTTGGCCAGTTCCGGGTGCTCTTCCCAGACGTGCCATTGCTCGGACGTGGTCACCGGCACTTTCACGGCGGCGCGCACGCGATCGAGGATCACGCTCAGTTCCGCAGCGGTAATTTCCTTACGGAAGATCGCCTCGTTGCCTACAACCACGCGAACCACGCTGCGCGAGGTGTTGGCGATTTCGATGGCGCGGGTGATCTCGCGCTCGTTGCGTTCCTGGTCCGGGCTAATCCAGATCCCCAGGGTCACGCGCAGGCCGAATTCTTCTGCGAGCTTGGGAATGTCTTCCAGGGTGCCGTCGACCGAGTAAGTACGGATGTTGTCCGTCAGCTTGCTCATGATCTCCAGGTCGCGACGCATTTGATCGTCGGTCGGGTACTGCTCTTTCTGTGGGTACTGGCCTTGCTGGAACGGCGAGTACGAGAAGCCGGAGATCTGTTCAGGCCAGTTGGGGGCGGTAACCGGGCGGTTGATCAGCGCCCAGAAGCCGGTAAACAAGGCTGCGATGGCGAGCACCACGACCAGGTTGAGTCCAAATTTGCGGGATGACATAGCTATTTCAGGTTCCAAAGACTGTGGAACGGAGGAACGGTTGGCGGTCGCCAAGGGGCGCGCATCCTACACCGGGCATTCTCTTTTCGTACAGCGGACAGGGAATTGCCGGACATTGGGCAATTTGCTTTCACATAAGTTCTTACACTTGTAGATTGAAATTCAGAACTTGGCGCAGCGAAGCCCTATAATGCGCGCCGGTTTTTGGGGTAATGGTCATGAGTACAGAAGATCCGCGGTTTGCCGGCATCGCCCGTTTGTATGGCATCGAAGGCCTGGCGCGCCTGCGCGCGGCGCATGTGGCGATTGTCGGCGTCGGTGGCGTCGGTTCCTGGGCGGCGGAAGCTGTCGCCCGGTGTGGGGTGGGCGAGATTTCGCTGTTCGACCTGGACGACGTCTGCGTCAGCAACGTCAATCGCCAGTTGCACGCGCTGGACAGCACGGTCGGCAAACCCAAGGTTGAGGTGATGGCCGAGCGTCTGCGCGGGATCAACCCGGACTGCACGGTGCACGCCGTGGCGGATTTCGTCACCCGCGAGACCATGGCCGAGTACATCACGCCGAACATCGACTGCGTGATCGATTGCATCGACAGCGTTAACGCCAAGGCAGCGCTGATTGCCTGGTGCAAGCGCCGCAAGATCCAGATCATCACCACTGGCGGGGCAGGTGGGCAGATTGATCCGACGTTGATTCAGGTGTGCGATTTGAACCGTACGTTCAACGATCCGCTGGCGTCGAAAGTGCGTTCCACCTTGCGCCGCGATTATGGCTTCTCCCGCACCGTGACCCGTCATTACAGCGTGCCGTGTGTGTTCTCCACCGAGCAACTGCGCTACCCGAAACCGGATGGCAGCATTTGTCTGCAGAAGAGTTTTGTCGGTGATGGCGTGAAGCTGGACTGTGCCGGCGGGTTTGGTGCGGTGATGATGGTGACGGCGACGTTTGGCATGGTCGCGGCGACCAAGGCTGTGGATAAGATTGTGGCGGGGGTTCGGCGGCCTTCGGACCGCATCAAACCTACGGCGTAGTAACAACCGTARGAGCAAAGCTTGCTCGCGATGCAGGCGACGCGGTCCTTCAGGTAGATCGCGTTGATGTCATCGCGAGCAAGCTTTGCTCCTACGGGAGTGAGGCCAACTCATTCATCCGCTGAAGCACGGCGTTGAGGCCATTACTGCGCGAAGGTGAAAGCTGCCGCGAAAGCCCGAGTTGATTGAACCAGTCCGGCAAATCCACCTGCCGTAAATCGGCCGCCGACAATCCGTTGACCCGCGCCAGCAGCAACGCCACCAACCCGCGAATCAACCGGGCATCGCTGCTCGCCGCGAACTGCCAGTGACCGTCATTCAGTGAACCCACCAGCCACACCTGGCTTTCACAGCCATGCACCCGGTTGGTATCCACCTTATCCACATCGCTCAGCGCCGGCAGGCGGTCGCCCCATTGCATCAACAGGCGCGCCCGTTGTTCCCAGCCGGCAGCGTTCTGGAACGTGTCCAGCGCCGTCACAGCCTCGGCAGGCAAGTTCATCGCAGCAACTCCAGCGCCTGATCCAGCGCTTCAAAGAACCGCTCCAGGTCTTCGGAATCGTTGTACAGCGCCAGCGACACCCGGATCGCCCCGGCCAACTCGAAGCTCTTGAGCAGCGGCATGGCGCAGTGATGACCCGCACGCACGGCAATCCCCTGTTCGGTCAGCAAATGCGCCAGATCCGAGTTATGCACACCCTCGACGACAAAACTGGCCAGCGCCAATTGCGGTTTGCCCAGCAGGCGAATGCCGTTTCGGGCTTCAAGTCCTTTTAGCAAATAGTCATGCAACGCCGTTTCGTGGGCGTTAACGGCGTCCTGATCGAGCCCGGCGAGGTAGTCCAGCGTCGCGCCCAGACCAATCACACTGGCAATCGGCGGCGTTCCCGCCTCGAAACCCAGTGGGGCAGGGCGAAAGCGTGCGCCATGGTAATCCGCGTCCAGCACCATTTCGCCGCCGAACTGCCAATGACGCAGATGCTTGAGCGCCTCGTTGCGCCCGAACAGCACGCCCAGGCCATCGGGGCCATAGAGCTTGTGGCTGGAAAACACATAGAAGTCGCAACCCAGTGCTTGCACGTCATGCCGACCATGCACCACGCCTTGAGCGCCATCGACCACGGTCAACGCGTCGTGTGCCTTGGCCATCGCCAATAGGGCGGGCAACGGCTGCCAGGCGCCGAGCACGTTAGACAACTGACTGACGGCCAGCAAACGGGTTTGCGGACCGATCAGGCGTGCGGCGGCCTCAAGGTCGATCAAACCGTCGGCATCCAGCGGCAGGATCACCAGTTTCAGCT
>NZ_JBFUBK010000022.1:0-62132 GCF_056405815.1 Pseudomonas sp. P1_F1_2
GCCGTACGATTTGCAGCCGGGCGAAGGTGCGTTCTACGGTCCGAAGATCGAGTTCTCGCTGAAAGATTGCCTCGGTCGCGTCTGGCAGTGTGGTACCCTTCAGCTCGATTTTAACCTGCCTGTCCGTCTGGGAGCCGAATACGTCTCCGAAGACAACAGTCGCAAGCACCCGGTAATGTTGCACCGGGCGATCCTGGGTTCCTTCGAACGTTTCGTCGGAATTCTGATCGAGCACTACGAAGGGGCATTCCCCGCGTGGCTGGCGCCGACCCAGGCAGTGATCATGAATATCACTGATAAACAGGCTGATTTCGCCGCCGAAGTTGAAAAAACTCTCAACGAAAGCGGGTTTCGTGCCAAGTCTGACTTGAGAAATGAAAAGATCGGCTTTAAAATCCGCGAGCATACTTTGCTCAAGGTTCCCTATCTCTTGGTTATCGGAGATCGGGAAGTCGAGATGCAGACTGTCGCTGTGCGTACTCGTGAAGGTGCTGACCTGGGCTCGATGCCCGTCGCCCAGTTCGCTGAGTTTCTCGCGCAAGCGGTTTCCCGGCGTGGTCGCCCAGATTCGGAGTAATTATTATTAAGCGTGAAATGAGACAAGATAAACGAGCTGCACCGAAAGCCCCGATCAACGAGAATATCTCGGCACGCGAGGTTCGGTTAATTGGGGCTGAAGGTGAGCAGCTTGGGATTGTGTCAATTGAAGACGCGCTTCTTAAGGCTGAAGAGGCCAAGCTGGATTTGGTGGAGATTTCCGCCGATGCAGTACCCCCTGTTTGCAAGCTGATGGACTACGGCAAGTCGATCTTCGAGAAGAAGAAGCAGATTGCTGCGGCCAAGAAAAACCAGAAGCAGATTCAGGTTAAAGAAATCAAGTTTCGTCCAGGGACGGAGGAAGGGGATTACCAGGTAAAACTGCGCAACCTGGTACGTTTCCTGAGTGATGGGGACAGGGCCAAGGTATCCTTGCGATTCCGCGGCCGTGAGATGGCCCACCAGGAGCTGGGGATGGAACTCCTCAAGCGAGTTGAAGGTGACTTGCTCGAGTACGGTTCGGTCGAACAGCATCCTAAGATGGAAGGACGCCAGCTGATCATGGTCATCGCCCCGAAAAAGAAGAAGTAATCAACAGGGCACGGCAGGCCTTCTGATTATGTTTATCAACTGAATGCGGAGTATCCGAACATGCCAAAAATGAAGACCAAAAGTGGTGCTGCTAAGCGGTTTCTGAAAACTGCTAACGGTATCAAGCACAAGCACGCTTTCAAGAGCCACATCCTGACTAAAATGTCGACCAAGCGTAAGCGTCAACTGCGCGGTAGCAGCTTGCTGCATCCGTCTGACGTGGCAAAAGTCGAGCGCATGCTGCGCCTTCGTTAATTTTAGTCAAGAATAGAGGAAGTAACTCATGGCTCGTGTAAAGCGTGGCGTCATTGCCCGTAAACGTCACAAAAAAATTCTGAAACTTGCTAAAGGCTACTACGGCGCTCGCTCGCGCGTATTCCGTGTTGCCAAGCAAGCGGTAATCAAGGCAGGCCAATACGCCTACCGTGACCGTCGTCAGAAAAAACGTCAGTTCCGCGCTCTGTGGATCGCTCGTATCAACGCTGGTGCACGTATCAACGGTCTGTCCTACAGCCGTTTCATCGCCGGCCTGAAAAAAGCGTCCATCGAGATCGACCGTAAGGTTCTGGCTGATCTGGCAGTGAACGAAAAAGCGGCGTTTGCTGCGATTGTCGAGAAAGCTAAAGCCACCTTGGCTTAAGTACCCCCGACAGTCACCCGGCCTCACCTCTGTGGGGCCAGGTGTTAAACGTCATAAATAGGGGAAGAGCCTTCAAGCTCTTCCCCTATTTTGTATCTGGAGTCTGTACATGGAAAACCTGGACGCGCTCGTCTCTCAAGCACTAGAGGCTGTGCAAAGCGCTGAAGATATCAATGCCCTGGAGCAAATCCGGGTTCACTACCTTGGCAAAAAGGGTGAATTGACTCAGGTGATGAAGACCCTGGGGAATTTGCCGGCAGAAGAGCGTCCGCAAGTCGGTGCGCTGATCAACGTTGCCAAGGAGCGTGTCACAGAGGTTCTCAATGCGCGCAAGGCACTGTTTGAAGAGGCTGATCTAGCCGCCAAACTGTCCGCCGAGTCGATTGACGTGACCCTGCCTGGCCGCGGCCAGACCTCCGGTGGTCTGCATCCGGTTACCCGCACTCTGGAACGTATCGAACAGTTCTTCACCCATATAGGCTACGGCATCGCCGAAGGCCCTGAGGTCGAAGACGATTATCACAACTTCGAAGCACTCAACATCCCAGGCCATCACCCGGCCCGGTCGATGCATGACACCTTCTATTTCAATGCAAACATGTTGCTGCGCACCCATACCTCACCGGTACAGGTCCGCACCATGGAATCAAAACAGCCGCCGATCCGCATCGTCTGCCCAGGCCGTGTGTACCGTAGCGACTCGGATATCACCCACTCGCCGATGTTCCACCAGGTCGAAGGCCTGCTGGTCGATCGCGATATCAACTTCGCCGACCTGAAAGGGACTATCGAAGAATTCCTGCGCGTGTTCTTCGAAAAAGAACTGGCCGTACGTTTCCGCCCATCCTACTTCCCGTTCACCGAGCCATCCGCAGAAGTCGACATGGAATGCGTGATGTGCAGCGGTAAAGGCTGCCGTGTCTGCAAGCAGACGGGCTGGCTGGAAGTGATGGGCTGCGGCATGGTTCACCCGAACGTGTTGCGTATGTCCGGGATCGACCCGGAAGAGTTTTCGGGCTTTGCCTTCGGCATGGGCGTTGAGCGTCTAGCCATGCTGCGTTACGGCGTGAACGACTTGCGTCTGTTCTTCGACAACGACTTGCGGTTCCTCGCGCAATTTCGCTAGTCGTAACGAATTCTTAGGAGAGCAGGATGAAATTCAGTGAACAATGGCTGCGTGGCTGGGTAAGCCCGCAGGTAAGTCGTGACGAGCTGGTTGCTCGTTTGTCGATGGCCGGTCTTGAGGTCGATAGCGTTACTCCGGCCGCCGGCGTATTCAGCGGCGTGATAGTGGGCGAGGTGCTGAGCACCGAACAGCACCCGGACGCCGACAAGCTGCGCGTTTGCCAGGTCAGCAATGGCACGGAGACTTTTCAGGTCGTATGCGGTGCGCCAAACGTGCGCCCGGGCCTGAAGATCCCGTTCGCCACCATCGGTGCCGAGCTGCCAGGCGACTTCAAGATCAAGAAAGCCAAGCTGCGTGGCGTTGAGTCCAACGGCATGCTGTGTTCGCAAGCCGAACTGCAAGTGGGCGAAGGCAACGATGGCCTGATGGAGCTGCCGGCCGATGCGCCGGTGGGCCAGGACATTCGTGAGTACCTGAACCTGGAAGATGCCAGCATCGAGGTCGACCTGACCCCGAACCGCGGTGACTGCCTGTCCCTGGCCGGTCTGGCCCGTGAAGTTGGCGCACTGTACGCCGCCCAGGTCACTCGCCCGGTTGTTGCTTCCGTTCCAGCCGTGCACGACGAAGTGCGTTCGGTTGAAGTGCTGGCTCCGGCGGCGTGCCCGCGTTATCTGGGGCGTGTGATCCGTAACGTCGATCTGTCCAAGCCTACACCGCTGTGGATGGTCGAGCGTCTGCGTCGTGCTGACGTGCGCAGTATCGACGCAGCTGTCGACATCACCAACTACGTGATGCTGGAGCTGGGTCAACCGCTGCACGCCTTCGACCTCGCCGAAATCAATGGCGGCATCCGCGTGCGGATGGCCGAAGAGGGCGAGAAGCTGGTACTGCTCGACGGTCAGGAAGTTACCCTGCGTAGCGATACGCTGGTGATTGCCGACCACACCCGCGCTCTGGCAATTGCTGGCGTCATGGGCGGAGAGCACAGCGGCGTCAACACCGCGACTACGCGCGATATTTTCCTGGAAAGCGCATTCTTCGATCAGATTGCAGTCGCTGGCAAGGCTCGTTCCTACGGCCTGCACACTGACGCTTCGCACCGCTACGAGCGTGGCGTGGACTGGCAATTGGCCCGTGAAGCCATGGAGCGCGCTACTGGCCTGCTGCTGGAAATCACCGGTGGCGAAGCCGGCCCGATCATCGAAACCGTCAGCGAGCAACATCTGCCGAAGATCGCTCCGGTTACCTTGCGCGCGCAACGCATTACTCAAATGCTGGGCATGGAAATGGATTCGGCCGAAGTTGAGCGTCTGCTCAACGCTTTGGGCTTGTCCGTTTCGGCCGATGGGGCAGGGCAATGGCGCGTTGAAGTGCCAAGCCATCGCTTCGATATCAGCCTGGAAGTCGATTTGATCGAAGAGCTGGCCCGCCTGTACGGCTACAACCGTCTGCCGGTTCGTTACCCGCAAGCTCGCCTGGCGCCGCAAGCCAAAGCGGAAGCGCGTAGCGATTTGCCTGAACTGCGTCGTCTGCTGGTGGCGCGTGGTTATCAGGAAGCGATTACTTACAGCTTCATCGATCCGAAACAATTCGAACTGTTTAATCCGGGTGTGGAGCCGCTGCTGCTGGCCAACCCGATTTCCAACGACATGGCTGCCATGCGCTCGTCCTTGTGGCCGGGTCTGGTCAAGGCGCTTCAGCACAACCTGAACCGTCAACAGGATCGCGTCCGTCTGTTCGAAAGCGGCCTGCGTTTCGTCGGTCAACTCGAAGGCCTGAAGCAAGAGCCAATGCTGGCCGGTGTGGTCTGCGGTAGCCGTCTGCCGGAAGGCTGGGCACAGGGTCGCGATGTCGTGGACTTCTTCGACGTCAAGGCTGACGTGGAAGCGGTGCTGGGCTTTGCTGGCGCTCTGGACTCGTTCACTTTCGTGCCGGGCAAACACCCGGCGCTGCACCCGGGTCAAACCGCGCGCATCGAACGTGAAGGCCGTCTGGTAGGTTTTGTCGGCGCCATCCACCCTGAATTGTCGAAAACCCTCGGTCTCGACCGTCCGGTCTTTGTTTTCGAGCTGGTTCTGGCGGAAGTGGCGTTGGGCAAAATGCCTAAATTCCAGGAGTTATCGCGCTTTCCTGAAGTGCGTCGTGACCTTGCGCTGATCGCCGAAAAAGACGTTGCAGCCAGCGCTGTTCTGGACGTAATCCGTGAAAATGCAGGCGAATGGCTGACAGACCTCAGGCTATTTGACGTGTATCAGGGTAAAGGCATTGATCCTGATAGAAAAAGCCTTGCAGTTGGCTTGACCTGGCAGCATCCATCGCGCACTCTTAATGACGATGAGGTGAATAACACTACGCAAAACATCCTCACCTCGCTCGAACAAAGGTTGAACGCCACGTTAAGGAAGTGACGTATGGGGGCTCTGACGAAAGCTGAGATGGCGGAACGTCTGTATGAAGAGCTGGGCCTGAATAAACGGGAGGCCAAGGAATTGGTCGAACTGTTTTTTGAAGAAATCAGGCACGCTCTTGAAGACAACGAACAAGTCAAATTGTCCGGTTTCGGAAATTTCGACCTTCGAGACAAACGCCAGCGGCCTGGCCGCAATCCGAAAACGGGTGAAGAAATCCCGATCACGGCTCGCCGTGTGGTCACCTTTCGTCCAGGGCAGAAGTTGAAGGCCCGAGTTGAGGCTTATGCTGGAACCAAGTCATAACGACGAGCTACCCGTCATCCCAGGCAAGCGCTACTTCACCATCGGTGAAGTTAGCGAGCTGTGTGCCGTAAAACCGCACGTGCTGCGCTATTGGGAGCAGGAGTTTCCTCAACTCAACCCCGTCAAACGCCGCGGGAATCGCCGGTATTATCAGCGACAAGACGTGCTGATGATCCGGCAGATCCGCGCGCTCCTTTACGATCAAGGTTTCACCATCGGCGGCGCGCGTTTGCGCTTGTCCGGCGATGAAGCCAAAGACGACACCACCCAATACAAGCAGATGATTCGACAGATGATTGCCGAGTTGGAAGACGTGTTGGTAGTACTCAAGAAATAATTTTCTGAGTTTGAATACTTCCAGTTTTCAAACGCTTGCGATATATTCTTGAGCGTCCCTCGAGAAGAGGGACGAGTTTCACGCCTAGTCGGGGCGTAGCGCAGTCCGGTAGCGCACTAGCATGGGGTGCTAGGGGTCGAGTGTTCGAATCACTCCGTCCCGACCATATAATTTAACGACTTAGCCCAATCTGAAAAGATTGGGCTTTTTCGTTTCTGGATTAAGGGTAAGCGAGGGGATAAGCACACTTCCCCTTGCTAGGCGAGGCGTGCAGATGTTCGATTATCTGCTCAGGAAGGATTTCAACGTTACGTGAAATGCGCAATATGCTGTTGATTCCAAGTACACAAGGTACCTCGCCGGGCGGTAGGTTACACACCGTGAGTCTGCGCACGCTGCGCACTCAAGAGCTAGCCTGACGAAGCTCCTCAATAATCCGGCGAGCCCGATTAGCACCAACATCAACATGTATATCAATCATCGGCCGCATGCCGAACCGGCACATATTCTTGTACTGAGCTTCGATAATCACCTTGTCTTCATCAAACGTCATAACCGTTTGCTCAACAACCTTGGCCTTGATGGCTTCAGGATCGCTTTCGGGGTTGGTGGCCATGGTCCAAAAGTAGTGACTGCTGGTTTCGGTTTCTGGCGTTACCCCGTGGAATCCGCGCATATGGAAACCACCACGATCGGGGTCATCCAGGGCATCGGTGCCGGCATCCACTGCTCCGGTCCAGATACGCAGATGATTGACGTGAAATTCGATTTCCTGCCAACGGTCTACAGTGCCTTTGAATGGGTAGGCGGCCGTGTAGGTGGGTGGTGGAACAGAGTCCGGCATATGGCGCACGACCCGCACCACGTTGCCTTCACTTTCGACACTCATCCGGGCATTCATGTGGATGCTGGCGTTACCACCGATGGTGCGCAGGTGGACATAACCCAGATGACTCAAGTCCATGAGGTTGTCGTGGATTAACTGATAAGGCGCGTTGTAGTGGTACACGTTGCCGTCGAACAAGTACTTGCCACTGCTGTGAACTGGGTAGGTCGGTGGCTCACAGTTCGGCTCCGGTTGCGCCTCGCTGCCAAACCATATCCAGACGATCTGGTCCTGCTCACGCACGTGATACGCGGGCACTTTAGCCTTGCTCGGGATCTTGTCCTGGCCCGGGATTTCGACGCACTTCCCACGCTCATCGAAAAGCAGGCCATGGTAGCCACATCGAATACCGGATTCTTCGAGCGTACCGTTCGACAGTGGCAGCGCTCTATGACAGCAGCGATCTTCCAGCGCAGCGACCTCGCCGTTGGCTTTGCGAAACAGTACGACAGGCTTGTTGAGTAATGTCCGGCCCACGGGTTTGTCGTTCAACTCCCATCCCAGGGCAGCGACGTACCACTGGTTGAGGGGGAAGTCTGGTAAGGCAGGCGCCGGTATTTCTTCGGCAAGCGTTTGGAGAGTGGATGTGTTCATGGCGGTCTCCTTGAAGTTGTTGTTTGGGTTCAAAGATCAAGAACCAGGCGTGATGATCTGGCGCGCGAGCAGCAGGGGGTAAAGCGGTCGTTTGCGGCTTGTTCAGCCACTGTCAGGAACTTGTCCCGGTGTTCCGGGATGCCCTTGAATACACGGGTTACGCAGGTGCCACAGACGCCTTGCTCGCAGGATGACTCGATCGCTATGCCGGCTTCGTCGAGCACTTCGAACACGGTGCGTTCGGCAGGAATCTGAAAAACCTGTCCAGTGCTTGCCAATTCAACTTCGAAGGGCGCATTGGCGCTTTGATCGATCGGGTCTGCGGCGAAAAACTCTTTGTGTACCTGGTTCTGCGACCAGCCAGCGTTCTGCGCTGAATCGAGGATGTAGTTCATGAAACCGGCTGGCCCACAGACATAGAGATGGGTGCCAGCGTCCGGTTCTGCCAGCAAGGCCGATGCATCTAGCTTCTGCATTTGAGCGCCACTGTCGTCATGCAACTTTATGCGACCAGCAAAAGGAGTTTGCGCAAGCATCGCAACGAACGCCGCGCGTTCGCTTGATCGAAAGCAGTAGTGCAACTCGAAGTCAGCCCCTTGATGTGAAAGCTCATAGGCCATGGCCAGCATGGGCGTGATACCGATACCACCGCCAAACAGCAGGTGTCGGTTGGCTGAGCGATCAAGCGGGAAAAGGTTGCGCGGAGTGCTGATGGTCAGCGTTTGTCCTGACCGAATCTGCTCGTGCATAGCCTTGGAGCCGCCACTGGAACTCGGGTCCTTGAGCACGCTGATCAGGTAGCGATGACGCTCCTTGGGGTCGTTGCACAAGGAGTATTGCCGGGTGAGACCCTCGGCAATGTGGATGTCGATGTGGGCACCGGCCTCGAACGCCGGTAGCGCACCGCCGTCTGCTGCACATAATTCGAAACTGCAGATGCCTTCGGCTTCGTATGCTTTGCGGGTGACGTTGACTTGAAGCATGACTTGTCCCTCCACACTGAAGTGGCTGCTGAAAAAAAGCATGAGTTAGAGCGTTAGCTGGGGACGGGTCAGCCGGTCGCTGGCACGTGGGAGACGATTGTTTGCTTGAGCAAGGCGAAGGGGATGAAATTGAAAGAGTCCATGACCAAAACCCGATAATTATTTTTATGTAGTAGGACGACGGCCTATCATGCAGGTCATCGACCGTGACGTTCGGTAGAGAAATCCTCCGATTATTTAGTTGCGGTGTCAACCAATATTCAACGACCCGCCGATCCAAGGTGTTCGCTCAATGCCCGCAGAATCCCAACTGAATCTGACTCGTTACGTACCGGCCCTCCTGAATTTCCTGTCTAATAAGCTCTCTGCCGGGGCCTCACAGTGCTATCGAAAGCATTTCGGCATAGGTGTAGTCGAGTGGCGAATGCTCTCGATGCTCGCCGTGGAAAATGACATTACCGCCAATCGGATTTGTCAGACGATCGGTCTCGACAAGAGCGCGGTCAGCCGTTCACTGCAGTCCTTGGAAGTGGCAGGGCACATTTGCAGCCAGGTTGATTCTAAGGATGCGCGGCGATACACCGTCAGCCTGACTGACAGCGGAAAAGCGTTACATGGTCGAGTGTTGAAGGTCGCACTGGAACGCGAGCGACGCCTGCTGAGCGGGCTCTCTGCCAAAGAAGTGGACACCCTTATCGAGTTGTTGGGCCGCATGCATGCCCAGGTCTCCAACGTGAACGATTACGATCCGGTAGACGCTTGACCCTACGCTTGAATACCTGACTTCCTTTGAGTGGTGTCGCTTCGTGACACCACGTCTCTTAATGCTGAATTACCTCTGACTTGCTTGTCTGCGTACCTCGAACGCCGCCTTGCGTTCGTCCCATCTGCACCCTTGGCAACTCGCTCGCCTACGTTTCAGATATCGCGTTTGCCGATAGGTCACATCCCAACAAGCGATTAGTCGGCGCGGCTGTGTCACGGCAACCTATATCCGTCGCTCGGTCTATCCCGCCAGGTGACTCGCAACGGTTCGAGCCAACATTCCCGGCCGGAGGTTGCAGGTGATATTGCCAACAAAACAATAAAAGAAGGCTCGTTCGATGGCTATTCGCTCTGTGCTCAGCCGCCTCAGCGTTGGCGGAAAGTTGTCGCTCGGCTTCGGTCTAGTGCTGATCTGCACTATGGGCATGGCATTCACCGCTTGGTATTCAGTGCAGGTAACTCAATCGAGCGCCACACAGTTACTCGTGCTGGATCGCCAGAAAGGTAACCTCGCCCAAGCGCGAGTCGCAGAGAAGGATTTCGGTTTGCAGCCGTCACTGGAGACGGCCAGGCAAGTCGAGGACTCTCTGCGTCAGCTTCAAATCGGTTCGCCGCTTGCGCGTCCGGGCGAAGACTTCGGGCGTACGCTCTCGGACTCATCCGACCGTTACCTGAAGGCATTTCAAGAATATGCTGAGGCCCGCCAACAGGCGTTACAGGCGAGGATGCGCATGCAAGTGCTAGCGGAAACGACGGGGCAGCGTTTCAGCGAAGTGTTCCTCGACCAACTGGACGATATCAACCTGGATCTTGAGCAGCATAACCTGCCTGACACGCAGTCAATGCAGCAGTTGGAGGAGGCGGTTTCGTTGCGCGAACGCTTGGCCAATCTGCGCGACAGCGAGCTGTATTTTTCCCTGGATCCGCAGCAGCGTTACCGGGACGACTGGGTAAACCGGGTAAATGAGCTGGGTACCGCGATAAACAGTCTGAATTCGCAACTCGACGGGGATCGTCGTCGTGCACTGGATGAGGCCAGCGCAGCGTTGACCGAATATCGCCAGGCATTTTTGGCTTATGCCGAAAGCGGTGAGCAGGCCATGGCGCAACAGGCGAACATGTCGATTTCGGCAGAGAACGTGATGGCGCTGTTGGAAGAAGAGCGCGTCAGGGCCGCGCAATCTTATGAATTACTACGGCAACGCCTGGATCTGCAACTTGGAGCAATGGTGCTGCTGGCGGTGGTCCTGAGTATGGTGGCGTGCCTTGTGATCCGACGCTCTATTGTCTTCCCCTTGAAGTTGATGCTGGGTCTGGCGCAACGTGTAGCCGCAGGTGATCTGAAGGATCGTCCCGCGCGGCTCGGTCGGCAGGATGAATTGGGCCAGCTCAGCCGCGCTATCGAGCTGATGTTGCAGGCGCTGCGCAGTCTTGTGGGACGGATCGGCAGTGATGTGCAACAGCTTGACTCTGCCGCCGCCACGTTGGGCGCAATGGTAGAGCGCACAGGGCAGGGGGTGCGTGCACAGCGCGAAAAAACCGCTGAGGTGGTTGAGGCCATGCAGCATATGACCCAAGCGGCTGCGCAGGTCAACCAACAAGTCGGAGGTAGCCAGGCTACCTTGGGCGAAGCCTGCGTGCTGATCCATCAGGGGGACGATCTGGTACGACTGGCGAGTCAAAGCCTGCAGCGGCTTTCGCGGGAAATGACGAGTAGTGCGAGTTCCATGCAACTGTTGCAGGCCGAGAGCCAGGCGATTACCAGCGTGCTGGACGTGATCAGCGCCATCGCCGAACAGACGAATCTACTAGCCTTGAACGCCGCCATCGAAGCCGCACGCGCCGGTGAACATGGTCGCGGATTTGCAGTAGTGGCGGACGAAGTGAGGGCGCTCGCCAGTCGAACGCGAGCGTCGACTGGCGAGATCGACAGCATGATTCGACGTCTCGGGCAGGTGACTGGCGAGACTGCTGCCAGTCTTTGCGACAGTCAGCGTCTGACCGCCGAAGGCGTTGATCTGACAGTGCGCGCGAGCCTGGTTCTGGATGCGATTACCGAGGCCATTTCGCGTGTTGAACACACCGGGAAGAGCATTGCCCACGCCGCCGCGACTCAACACGACATTGTCTGCCGAGTCGATGTAGCCCTTGGTCAGGTTGATTGGGTGGTAGAGCAAAATGCCGAGGAGTGCGTTCGATTGGAATTGGCTAATGGCAACTTGCAGCGCCTGAGTGTCAGCCTAGGTGAAGCGGTTGGAGCGTTTCAAAGTGACCCTGTAGATTGAGTGTCCATCAGTGATGATCGCTTATTCTTCCAATCTAAAATGGATTCTGCATGCGTTATCGACGTCTTGACCTGAACCTGTTGGTGGCCTTGGATGCCTTGTTGAGCGAATGCAGCGTCAGCAGGGCCGCCGAACGTTTGTGCCTGGGCCAGTCGGCAACCAGCTCGGCGCTCGGGCGTTTGCGTGAGCATTTCAATGACCCGTTACTGGTTCAGGTAGGGCGGCGCCTGGAACCCACGGCATTGGGTTTGGAGTTGCTGCCCAAAGTGCGTCTAGCGCTGGCACTGACGCGGGAGATTGTCGATGCGCCGGTCAATTTTGAACCGACCCATTGCACTCGGCATTTCACGTTGGTGGCTTCTGACTACGTGGCTGGTGTGCTGCTGCCAGCGGTCAGTCTTGAATTGGCCCGCGTTGCACCTGGCGTGCGCTTGAGCCTGCGGGATTTGCCTGTACCGCGTGACGGTGATGTGGTCAGCGAAGCGCTCGATTATCGTCGCAGTGATTGCGTGGTTGTGCCGCAGCGCAGGGTGAACCCGGCTTATCCCCACATACCGCTCATGAGTGATCAGCTCTGTTGCATTGTCTGCGCTCGGCAGTCGCCGTTCGCCGACGGTTTGAGCCTGTCCAACTATTGCGACGCGGAGCACGTGGTTCGCGAGTTTGCCGATGGCCGAAATCTGGCGATGGATGCCGTGCACCTGCATGAGCTGGGTGTTCAACGGCGAGTGGCGGTGGCCCTTGAAAGCTTCGTACTGATGCCCGAATTTATCGTTGGTACCGCGCGAATCGCCACCGTATTCCGTCGACAGGCGCAGCGCTTCGCTCAGCATTATCCACTGCGTATTCACCCAACACCGCTGGCTTTTCCCGAGGCCGTTCAGGTGTTGCAATGGCATCCGTATCAAGACCATGACCCGGCCATGCTGTGGTTTCGCGGCCTCTTGCTGGAACAGGCCGCGTTGCTTGATCAGCAGGGCAGCTGATCGCCGTTATCCGCCACCAGTCCAACCTGGTCGATAGCCTGTAAGGCGCATCGTTCGTCATTGTCCGAAGTGTCGCCGCTGATACCAATGGCCCCGAGAACCAGCCCCTCAACATTGCGAATCAGCACACCGCCCGCTACGGGAATAACTTCGCCGCCAGTCAGGCTGTTTATAGCGTCGAAAAACGCCGGCATCGCTTGAGCGCGCCGCGCCAGTTCGCGCCCACCAAAACCCATTCCCAGACAGCCACGGGCCTTGCCGGTGGCGATTTGTGGCCGAAGAAAACTGGCGAGCTCATCGCGCAAGACGGCCAGCGGATGCCCGGCGGCATCCAGCACGGCGACAGCCAAGGGTTTAACCCCCGATTCTCGGGCGATGCGGATAGCGCTGCTGGCGATGTGGGTGGCGGTCAATAAGTCGAGTTGCTGCATGGCGTTGGTCCTCATTGAGCCCACTTGCCCAACTGGGCAACACGGTCGCGGGTGTAAAGGTCTGTCCATTTCAGCGAGTTGAAATCAGACACCTGTTTTGGGTTGTAGGGGCTGCGCTCCATGCGCACGGGCTGGCCGGCCTTGTACACGGCGTTAAGGCGCGAGCGGTCTTGTAGAATGCGGATGTCGTGCAACGGTGAACCGTCGAGCAACAGGAAGTCCGCTTGTTTGCCCACTTCGAGGGAGCCGAGGGTCTCGCCACGCGGCATGCAGCGTGCGCCGACAGCCGTGGCGGCATACAACGCTTCTGCCGGGGTGAAGCCGAGACGGGTGACCAATAGTTCCAACTCACGAGCGTGCCACTCGCCGTAAGGCGTCACCGCAAAACCGCTGTCGCTGCCACACGCGAAAGGCACTCCTGCAGCCTTGGCCCGTTTGAGCACGGCCGAACCCACTTCCAGGGTCCGTGCGCAGTAGCCGGCGTAGCCGGTACTAATGGCCGGATCGTGGGGTTGGCAGAAGTCCACGGTGTTTTGAGGGAACGTCATGGTCGGCGCGAGGATGGTGCCGGCTTCGAGCAAGGCTTCGATGCACGCATCGTCCATGTAAAAGGCATGGAACACCAGATCAACGCCTGCGCGGGCGGCGTACATCACCGCTTCGCGGCCATAGGCGTGAGTCGCCACTTTGCAGCCCAGGCGGTGTGCCTCTTCAACCATCTCATAGGTTTCTTCAGCGGTGAAGGCAGCAATGATTTCGCCATTCGGGCGGCGGTGGGTGCCATCCATGGCGATCTTGATCAGGTCGACGCCATCCTTGGCCTGTTTGCGGATTTCCGCCAATGCCTCGCTGCGGCTGGTGACCAAGCGCGCGGTGAAATACTCCGGAGCCCCCACACGGCTTGGGAACCAGTCGTTTAGGCTCTGCCGATTAGTAATGACCCGACTGCTGGCTGCAATGCGCGGGCCCTCGAACAAACCGGCGCCGATTGCATTGCGCACAGCGATGCTGAGCTGGCCGCTATCGCCCGGGCAGACCATGCTGGTCACACCCGCGGCCAGCACATGTTGGGCGAAGAACATGCCCCGCAGAGCGCGGAACTCGTCACTGGTCCAGATATCGATGTCTTCTTCGCTCTGCGCGTTTCCGAAGGCCAGATGGGTATGCACATCGACCAGGCCCGGCATGACAAAATTATCCCCGGCCTCCAGCAGGGTGTCTCCCGGTTGCGGTTGTGGCGCCAGGGCTGTTGGGCCGACATACGACAGCAGACCGTTTTCTACGACCAGTGTTTGCTGTTGACGGGTTTCCAGGCCAGTACCGTCAAACAAGGTCTGGCATTTCAGGTGCAGGGCGTTCATGGCGTTTTCACTTTGCGGATTGTTATGCGAAGCGAGGCTAGGGCGGGGCCCTCGTCACCACCAGCAACTTGCATCAATGCGCGCGTATTGATGGCATCAATAGCTGCGGTACGTCAGCAGTACCGGGGCTTTTGCAACAATGAGTGACCTCAAGGTGCGAGTATCGCGAGTCTCGATGGCAGGCATCATGATCGGCGATTTTTTATCAGCCGGGTCGGGCGTCTATGGTGCGCGCTCGTCATCCACAGAGAGCCATTCATATGACCACCGCCACTGTAAAATCCGAACTCCTGGCACTTGAGCAAGAACGCCGCCGGGCCCT
Organism: Pseudomonas sp. P1_F1_2; assembly: GCF_056405815.1. Classification (NCBI taxonomy): domain Bacteria; kingdom Pseudomonadati; phylum Pseudomonadota; class Gammaproteobacteria; order Pseudomonadales; family Pseudomonadaceae; genus Pseudomonas; species Pseudomonas sp. P1_F1_2. The sequence goes on from NZ_JBFUBK010000022.1 coordinate 14,559, forward strand.
GGTTGAGGAAGATTATTCGCGCGTCGCCGAACTGTTCGCCGATGACCTGGTGTATGTGCACACCACAGGATTGGTGCAAGACAAGGCGGACTACCTGGAATACGCAAAAAGCGCCGTGGAGTATCTGGACATTGAACGTGGCGAATTGCTGATTCGCTTCTACGGCGACCATCTGGCGGTCATGACCGGTACGCAGTGCAACACTTTGCGTAAACGGGGCGGTGACCAGTCGATTCGCGGTGAAGGCTTTGCCACGCAGGTCTGGTCGCTCGGAGCCGAAGGCTGGCAGATCAGCTCGTTCCATGGCACACGTGCGCCCAACTGAATTCGTATACCAGTCAACGCAAAACGCCGGAAACCCTAGGGTTATCCGGCGTTTTTTATGCTTCGCGAAGCTTATCAGGCGGTGTGTCCACCCAGCGTTTCGGCAATCCAGTCAGCGATGTAGTGACCCGCGTTGATGCTGTTATCGAAGCTGGAATGCTGCACGCCACCTTCGCGTTCGGTGAAGATCTTCAGCTCTCGTTTAGGGCTGTTGATCAGTTGCTCATAAGTACGCTGTGCCCACTTCAGTGGTATCTGCGAGTCCTTCTCGCCATGGGTCACCAGGAACGGCACCTTTATGCGATCGAGTACACCATCCAGATGCACGTTTTCGGCGATGGCCATGAATTCATCCATATCTTTTGCACCCCACACCCAGCACACGTGCGCCCAATAGTGCGGTACAGGGAAGCTGCCTTCTTTTTCTAGGCGACGTTTTTGCACATCGCGCCAGTCATGGTTTGCGCCCCACACCACGCCGCAGGCAAACCGTGGTTCAAACGCCACCGCACGCGGGCAGTAATAGCCTCCGAGAGAGACGCCTTCCAGGCCAATACGTTTGGCATCCACGTCGCTTCGGGTTTCCAGCCAGTCGACCACGCGGCTAGCCCAATGCTCGCTGTCGAAACGGGCAATCAGGTTATGCAGGCGCAGGGCTTCACCTGTTCCAGGCTGGTCGATGATCAACGATGAAATACCGCGTTTCGCCAACCAGGCCGGCAGGCCGACGCGGTATTTCATTTCTTTGGTTGAATCCAGTCCGTTGACCTGCACCAGGATCGGAGCCGGACCGGTCACGCCTTCGGCACGCACCAGCAGGCCGGAAATATGTTTGCCCTCGTAGGGGATTTCAACGCGTTCGCAGTTCTCGCGTGACAACTCGATACCGCGTTTGAAGGTCTGCAAAAAGCGTTGGTACAACTCAGTCCGGCCCGGCGCGCCATGGGCCTGCAAACGTTCGCAAGTGAGGTAATAAGTGGCGGCGCGGTTGTACTTTTCGCCTGCGGACAGCAGCCGGCCATTACCTTCATCTTCCTCAGCCAGGCCACATAGTTTGTCAGCCATCTTCGCCCAGGTTTCGCGGAACGCTTTGGTTCCCGCGGCGTCGGGCTGCTGCGCGGCTTCCTGTAATGGCGCGCACATCTCTTCGATTTCGCCCATGCGGGCGCCCATCTCTATGGCCAAGTCGACAGAAAGATTCCACACATAATTGGTTGGAAAGTAACGGAACATGATGGTTGTTGTCCTTGTGATTGTCTTGACGTTCACAAGGCACGTTAAGGACGCTCCGACTATTTGGCCAATCGTGCCTCGGGATGGGAGGTATCGCGACCGGCGATAGAAGGGTTTTCCAGGTGCTGGATAAATTCGCTGATGCGTTCGCGCAGCCAGCGGTGCATCGGGTCGCCTTCGACACTGCGGTGCCAGAGCATGACCTCGCGCATGACAGGGATCTTCACCGGTGGATTGAGGATGCGCAGCGGCAGGTGCTGGGCGTATAGCCGTGCCAGACGCTGGTGCATGGTGGCGATGCGCTGGGTGCCTACCACCAGCTGCGGCAGGGTGTTGAAGTCGTTGGTAATGACTTCGAGACGGCGGTTGAAACCGTACTGGTTCATGAACCACTCTTCGATGCTCAAGTGCCGGCTGCGACCAAAACCGACGGAAACATGGCCCATGTCCATGTACTGCTCCAGGGTCAGGCTGTCGCCGACCTGGGTATTGCCGTCCCACACCACGCAGACGTGTTCCTCTTCGAACAGCAGCTTGTGGGGGTGGCCGTCGATGATGTAGCGCTCGGGCACGATCATCAGGTCAACCTCACCGCGAATCAGCAACTCACCGGAATTGTCGCTGGGGCCGAGCATCTCGAAGGTGATGTTGGGCGCTTCCTGGTGGATCTTTTGTATGACCTGGGCAAACAGCACGCTGATCAGGTAATCCGAGGTCACCAGGCGGAAGTGACGTTTGCTGGTGGTGGGGTCGAACACGGGCTTGGCGGTGATCGATGACTTGATCGTCAACAGCACCTCGCGGATGGGCGTGGCGAGCTCCCTGGCATAGGGCGTGAGCTGCATTTTTCGGCCGACCTGCACCAGCAGTTCGTCTTCGAAATAGGTACGCAGGCGTCCCAATACACCGCTGGTGGCAGACTGCGTCATGTGCAGGCGTTCGGCGGCGCGGGTGATGTTCTGTTCTTCGAGCAGCACATCGAGTGCGACCAACAGGTTCAAATCCAGGTGGTTAAAACGCATCAGGCATGTCCGTTTTTTGTATTTATTTTGGCGATACATTCGGATGAATACATCAGCGCGTCAACCTCCCGCTGTTTCTTTTCCTCTCCCCAAAAACCTGCGCCCCCAGATTTTCTGGTATCGCGTTTTCTGATAGGTCGCATCCCGACACACGATTAGTCAGTTGCCAAACCGCCCGGCAATCTTCGTGGCAGTCGGCGYCCTTGCCGACACCACCACCGGACGCCTTGCATCACTGACGGGCCTATCGAGCCTGCGGCAGCTTCGTCCGGATACTAATTTCAATGGAGTGGTAGCCATGAACATCCTTGGCCTTGATGCCCTAATCTTTGGCGTCGATGACATCCAAGCCTGTACCGATTGCCTGCGTGACTACGGCCTGGCCCCTGTCGCTGTCGACAGCAACGGCGGGCGTTTCGAAGCACTGGACGGTACCGCCGTGATCATTCGACGGTCGGACGATCCCGACTTGCCGGCGGCCATTGGTCCAGCGCCGTCGATTCGCGAAACCGTTTATGGCGTCGCCAGCGCTGCCGACCTCGATGCCATCGAAGATGAACTGGCGCGAGATCGCCAGGTCACCCGTGACGGCAACGGCGTGTTGCACAGTGTCGACGACATGGGTTTTGCGATTGCTTTCCAGGTCACTGTCCGCAAGGCGTATAGCGCTCCGGACGACCTGACCAACGCCGCCGGCCATGCGCCACAGCGTCCGCTTAATCAACCAGGTATCACCCTCGAAATGAATGCCACCCCGCGCACCTTGTCGCACGTGGTGTATTTCGTCCCCGACGCGGCCAAGGCCGAAGCTTTCTATGCCGAACGCCTGGGCTTCAGAACCACAGACACCTTTATCGGCGCCGGGCCGTTCATGCGCCCGGCGGGTTCCGATGATCACCATTGCCTGTTCATGATCCAGACTCCACCGCACATGAAGGGCTGCGAACACTTCACCTTCCACATGGGCAGCGGCACCGAAGTGTTGTTGGCCGGTACGCGCTTCGAGCAAAAAGGCTGGACCAGTTTCTGGGGCCCTGGCCGCCACCTCTTTGGCTCCAACTGGTTCTGGTATTTCAACAGTCCGCTGGGCTGCCACATCGAATACGACGCCGACATGGACAAGCACGATGACGCCTGGGAGGCGCGCCGTGCGCCACTGTCGGCGGATAACTCGCAGCTGTTCCTGTTCAACTCGAAAGAAAAATGGGCACCGGGCGGCCCGCCACCCAAGCACGGCTGAGTGCGGGTGTTGACCATGAGCCACAGCGATTTTTTTCTGTGCCGGATGGACGAGTTGGCAGAAGGGCAGGCGCGCGGTTTCGACCCGTTGCAGCGTGGCAAGGACAGTATTTTTGCCTTGGTGCACGAGGGGCAAGTGCGGATTTATCGCAACAGCTGCCCACATCTGGACGTGCGCCTGGAGTACCGAAAGGACCGGTTTTTGTCGGCCGACGGCCAGTTGATTGTCTGTTACGCCCACGGTGCGCAGTTTCTCCCGAGCACTGGCGAATGTGTCTACGGCCCGTGTCTGGGCCAGCGTCTGGACGCGTTGCCATGGCGTCTGGAGGAGGGCTGGCTGGTGCTGGAAATGCCTGGATCTACCGCGTTGTCGGGGTCGGTTGAGGTATCGCGTTTGGCGATACATCGCATCCCTACTCGCGATTAGTCAAATCCCTGCTTTGACCGGAAGCTGGACCTAACGACGCAGCGCCCGGCGCTGCATCGAATCACAAGAATAAAAAGTGAGTAAGCCATGAGTGCAGTGAACAAAGTTCTGATCGTGGGTGGTGGGATTGGTGGCTTGTGTGCGGCCATCGCACTGCGGCGCAAGGGCATTGAGGTCGACCTGATCGAGCTCAAGTCAGAGTGGACGGTTTACGGTGTCGGCATCATCCAGCAGAGCAATGTGGTTCGCGAGATGGCCAAGCTGGGCGTGCTCGATGGTTATCTCGATGCCGCGTATGCCTTTGAAGACGTCGCCATCTATGGCCCGGCCGGTCAGCAACTGGCGCGCATCCCGGGTCAGCGTCTGGCAGGACCTGCCTATCCGGCGAACGTTGGCATCTCCCGTTTGGCGCTGCATAAAGTGCTCAGCGAAACCGCCCTCGAACTGGGCGCCAACGTACGCCTGGGGCTCAGTGTCGAATCCCTGAAGGACCTTGGCGACAGCGTTGAAGTGCTGTTCACCGATGGCAGCAGCGGCGGTTACGACCTGGTGGTGGGTGCCGATGGTTTGTTCTCAAAGGTTCGCGACCTGCTGCTTGGCGATACGTACACACCCAGGTTCACGGGCCAGGCTGTGTGGCGCTACAACTTCCCACGCGATCCGCACATCGATCACCTCGCCAACTACCAGAGCGCCGACGGCAATGCCGGGCTGGTGCCGTTGGCCGGTGACCTGATGTACCTGTTCCTCACCTCCCACGAACCCACCAACCCCTGGATGGACCCGGCCACCCTGGCCGAGCAAATGCGTCAGCGCTTGCAAGGCTTTACCGGCCTGATCGGCGAACTGCGTGAACAAATCACCGACAGCAGCCAAGTGGTTTACAAGCCAATGGAAGTGGTTTTCGTCGACGAGCCTTGGTATCGCGGCCGCGTTCTGTTGATCGGGGATGCGGCCCATGCCACCACGCCGCACCTCGGGCAGGGGGCCGGCATGGCGATCGAAGATGCCATCGTGCTCAGTGAAGAACTGACCGGTGAAGGCAGTATTGAGCAACAGCTCAAGCGCTTCATGGACCGCCGTTTCGAGCGCTGCAAATACATCAGCGAAAGCTCGGTGTTGGCCGGCGACAAAGAGATGCAGCACGACCGCGACTTCGACCGCATTGGCTTGGTCAAGCAGATGCTCGCTCGCACGGCCGAGCCTATCTGATTCAACGCATCCACAGCAGTTACCACTATAAAAACAAGAGGTTAACGCGATGGTCAATTCCACGACTGCGACGCTCGCGCGTCGCTCGGTCTGCACGTCTGCACCCTTTGGTTTCAGTTTGGCGGCGGCGTTGGTGCTGTGCAGCCAGGCTGCCCATGCCTTTCAAGTGGATACCGGCAATCCGGATTTCAGCCTGCGTTGGGATAACACGTTTAAGTACAGCGCCGCATGGCGCGCCCAGAATCCCAGCAGCAAACTGACTGAAGGGCAGGTGTCACTCAACCAGGATGACGGTGATCGTGCCTTTAAAAAAGGCCTGATCTCCAACCGCACGGACATCCTTTCCGAACTGGATATGTCCTTCAAAAACGTCGGCGCCCGCCTCAGTGGCGCCGCCTGGTACGACACCGAATATCAGCAAGATAACGACAACACTGATCCGGCACGCGCCAACGCCCGTTCCGTGGCCTATGACGAATTTACCGATGACACTCGCCACTTGCACGGCGGTGACGGCGAATTGCTTGATGCATTCGTGTACTGGAACGGCGAGCTGGGTGATCACGCCACGTCAGTGCGTGCCGGTCGCCACGGGTTGATCTGGGGTGAGAGCCTGTTCTTCGGTGCCAACGGCATTGCCGGTGGCATGGGGCCGGTCGACGTGGTCAAAGCGCAGTCCGTCCCTAACACCCAGTTCAAGGAAATCACCCGTCCGGTCAATCAGCTGTCGGGGACTTTTCAACTGACCGACGCCGTGTCGCTCGGCGCCTTCTACCAACTCGAATGGGAAGAGACGCGCCTGCCGGGTGCGGGCAGTTATTTCTCCACCAGCGACACCATCGGCGAAGGCAACGAACGCTTGATCGTCGGGGCACCTTTTCCAGCATTCCTCGGTGGTAATGCCAACAGCCCGGCGGCGTTCTTCCATGGCAATGACAAGGAAGCGAAAAGCTCAGGGCAGGGTGGCCTGCAGTTGAAATACAGCGCGGAGACCGTCGAATACGGCCTTTACGCTATCCAGTACAACGACAAAACCCCCAAGCTGTATCTCAAACCTTCCGCGGGGGCGCCGAACTTCAGTACCGGACAAGTCGGTGAGTATTACTGGGTGTACCCGGAAGACATCCGCGCCCTGGGCGCCAGTTTTTCCACCACCGTGGATGAATACAGTTTCGCCGGTGAAGCCTCGATGCGCTGGAACATGCCGCTGGTTTCCAACGGTCAAACCGTGTTGCCTGGCGTTGACGCTGATAACGATAACAACCCGCTTTATGCCGTCGGCCGTACCGCCCACATCAACCTCAACGTGCTGGCTTCGTTCGGGCCGAACTTCATTGCTAATGAGTCGGGACTCGTCGGTGAGGTGGCCTGGAACCGTCTGCTCAGCGTCACTAAAAACCGTGCAGCGCTTGACCCCAATGCCACCGATGACGGTCTCGGTTTCAAGGTGGTTTACACCCCGACCTACCGCCAGTTTTTCTCGGGCGTCGATATCGGCATCCCGGTCGGCCTCAGCTACTTCCCCCTGGGCAAATCCGCGGTGGTCAGCTCGTTCGGTCCGGACAACGGTGGCGATATGAACATCGGCATTACCGCCACCTACCTGGACCGCGTGACCGCGGGCCTGACTTACACACACTACTACGGCCCCGAGGACACCAACCTCAATGGCGCCAACCAGTTCAATTTCAAGCAATCGCTGAAAGACCGGGACTACTTGTCTTTCTCCGTCAAGACCACGTTTTAAGAGGACTTGCGCATGACCCACAACAAAAAGACCGGAGCGTTCAAGCTCAAAGCCCTTTGCTTCGCGCTGCTGGGCAGCCTGGCCATTTGCAGTCAGATGAGCGTGGCAGCGACGGCTGAAGACGCGGCGAAACTCTCGAAAAGCCTGACGCCTTTCGGTGCTGAACGTGCCGGCAACGCTGACGGTTCCATTCCCGCCTGGGACGGTGGTTACACCAAGGTCGATCCCTCCTACAAGGAAGGCGGAAAACGCTCGGATCCGTTTGTCGCGGACAAACCGTTGTTCAGCATCACCTCGAAAAATCTCGCGCAATACGCCGGCAAGCTCAGCGATGGCACCAAGGAAATGTTCAAGCGTTTCCCGGACACCTACCGCATCGATGTTTACCCGACCCGGCGCACGGCCGCCGCACCGCAGTGGGTGTATGACAACACCCTGAAAAACGCTACCCGCGCCAAACTGGTCGACAGCAGCGCCGGTCCCGTACCGCAAGGCGCGTTTGGCGGCATCCCGTTCCCGGTGCCAAGCAATGGCGCCGAAGCCATGTGGAACCACGTACTGAACTGGCGCGGCACCTCGGTGGCGATGCACTTTCGTCACTACCTGATGACCGCCGATGGCAAACAGGTGATGACCACCGATGGCAAGGCCATTCAGGAAATGCCGTATTACTACCAGGAAGGGTCGCCGGAGACGTTTGCCGGTGATTACTGGCTGTTCCGTCTGCTCAACGTCGGGCCACCGTTGCGCGCCGGCGAGCAGATCATGGGCCGCACCAACATCAATGGCGACCTGTCCCAGGCGCACGTTTACCTGACCGGTCAACGCCGGGTACGCAAGCTGCCGAATGCCTGCTGCGATACCCCGACACCCGCCACTGCCGGCGTGATGTCGTTCGACGAGTTGAGCGTATTCCAGGGCCGCATGGACCGCTTCGACTGGAAACTGGTGGGCAAGCAGGAGATGTACATCCCCTACAACACCAACAAGGTGCAAACCGCCAGCAAACCTGAGGACCTGTTCCTCGCACACCACATGAACCCCGATTACGTGCGTTGGGAACTGCACCGGGTCTGGGTCGTGGAGGCGGACTTGGCGCCGGGCAAACGTCACCAGTTGCCGAAGGGCCGTTACTACCTCGATGAAGACACCTGGCAAGCGATGCTGGGCGACCGCTGGGACGCCAACGGCCAACTGGCCAAGACCCTGTGGTCGTTGCCGGCAGTCATGCCGGACCTGCCGGCTCAAGCGCAATTGTCCTCGGGCTTTTATGACCTGACCTCAGGTGCCTGGTTTATCCAGAACGTCTACACCGGTTTGCCAGAGCAGTACGGCTTGGTGGATCGCTACAAGGCTTCGGAGTTTTCGCCTGCAGCGATGGCGGGTGCCGGGGTTCGTTGAGTCAGACCGGATCGTGGTTTGCGGAGCGCGATCCGGTTTTTACGGGTTTTTCGAGGTCGGTAATGAACAGAATCTGTCAGGTGGTTGGTCGGCTGATGTGGCTTATGGCATTGCCTCTGGCGATGCCGTTGAGCCTGGCGCAGGCCGCAGCGGTGGGCGAAGTACTGAACACCCCGGCGATGCTGGTGCCGCAAGCAACCTCCTCGGTGCTGTTGGATCTGGCCCGGGCGGGGAAGCGACTGGTAGCGGTGGGGGAGCGGGGCATCGTGCTGCTTTCCGATGACAACGGCGCAAGCTGGCGTCAGGTCGCCGTGCCGGTTTCGGTCAGCCTTACGGCGGTGCAGTTCGTCAACGCCAGCACGGGCTGGGCCGTGGGGCATGGCGGTGCAGTATTGGCCACTCGCGACGGGGGCGAACACTGGGTCGTGCAACTGGATGGCTTGCGTGCGGCGCAACTTGAGCTGGCCGCTGCCAGGGAGCAATTGCCTGCCGCCAACGACCAGGATGCAGCCGCCGCACGTGTGCAAACAGCTGAACGCTATGTCGGGGAGGGCGCTGACAAGCCGTTTCTTGCCCTGCAGTTCGTGGATGACCAACACGGCGTGATTGTCGGGGCGTACGGCTTGGCCTTTCACACCGACGATGGCGGCACCACCTGGCATTCGATCATGGGGCAAATCGACAACCCGATGGGCGCGCACTTGTCCGCTATCGCTCAACAGGGAGAACACTGGTTTTTGGCCGGCGAGCAGGGTTACCTCGCGCGCTCGGACGATGCCGGCAAGTCATTCACTCAGCTGGAAAGCCCCTACGCGGGCAGCTTTTTCACCCTGCAATTGCGCGATGACGGCACCTTGTTGGTGGCCGGCCTGAAGGGCAATGCGTTTTCCTCCCGCGACCTGGGCGAGAGCTTCCAGCCAGCGCCCGTGTCGATGCCGGTGTCGTTCAGCGATGCAATCCGCACCGATGATGGCCAGTTGTTGCTGGTCAATCAAACCGGCGCCTTGTTCCGCACCAACAGCCAGCCCGGTGCACTGCTCCAACCTTATGGCAAACCGCTCGGCAAGCCCGTTTCCAGTGTTGTTCAGGCCGCCGATGGCAGCCTGGTGCTGGCGGGTTTCACTGGGTTGACGCGCCTTTCGCCGTCAATCGTTACCGCTTCGGAGTGAGGTTATGAAGTCTTTCGACAACGCCACGCAAAGCCTGGCGAATTTCGATCCACGCTCCGGTTCGGTGGTGGAACGCACGCTGTTCAATCACCGCCTGTGGGTGCTGCTGGTGTGTGTGCTGACAACCCTGGTATTGGGTTACCAAGCCACCCGCATTGAACTCAATGCCAGCTTCGAAAAGATGATCCCCACACAACAGCCGTACATTGCCAACTACCTTGAGCACCAGAAACAGCTCACCGGTCTAGGCAATGCCCTGCGCATTGTGGTGGCCAACCGGCAAGGCAGCATCTACGACGCCGAGTACCTGAAAACCCTGCAGGCCATGAGCGACCAACTCTACCTGCTGCCGGGTGTCGACCGGGCTTACATGAAGTCGTTATGGACACCTGCCACCCGTTGGGTCGCGGTGACCGAAGACGGCCTTGATGGCGGTCCGGTGATACCGGATGACTACAGCGGCACCGCAGCCAACCTCGATGCGTTGCGCCGCAATGTGCAACGCTCAAATGAACTCGGTCAGCTGGTGGCGTTCGACCAGACCTCCAGCATTATTTACGTGCCGTTATTGGCAACCACCTCTGACGGCAAGGTACTTGATTACGCGGTCCTGTCCGAACAGCTGGAGACGCTGCGCAGCACCCATCAAAGCGCAAAAATCGACATTCACATCACCGGCTTCGCGAAAAAAGTCGGCGACCTGATTGCCGGTCTGAAACAGATTCTGCTGTTCTTTGCCGTCGCGATCCTGATCACCACCGCCGTGCTGTTTTGGTACACCCGTTGCCTGCGCAGCACCGTGCTGGTGGTGTTGTGCTCGCTGGTCGCGGTGGTCTGGCAACTCGGTTTGCTGCCCTTGCTGGACTACCAACTGGACCCGTATTCCGTGCTGGTACCGTTTCTGGTGTTTGCGATTGGCATGAGCCACGGGGCGCAGAAGATGAACGGCATCATGCAAGACATCGGTCGTGGCATGCACCGGGTGGTGGCTGCGCGCTTCACCTTTCGGCGTTTGTTCCTCGCCGGGCTGACGGCGTTGCTGTGTGATGCCGTAGGTTTTGCAGTGCTGATGCTGATCAAGATCCAGGTCATTCAAGACCTCGCGGTGATCGCCAGCATTGGCGTCGCGGTGCTGATCTTCACCAACCTGATTCTGCTGCCGGTGTTGCTCTCGTATGTCGGCGTTTCTCCCCGTGCGGCACAACTGAGCCTCAAGAGCGAACAGGCCGAACAATCGGGTCAGGCGCGCCATGGGTTCTGGCGCTTTCTTGATCTGTTCACCCATCGTCGTTGGGCCAGCTTGTGCATCGCCATCAGCCTTGCGTTGGCGGTTGTCGGCTTTCTAGTGGGCCTGCAATTGAAAATCGGCGACCTCGACGTCGGTGCGCCGGAGCTGCGTGCGGACTCGCGCTACAACCAGGACGATGCCTTTCTGACCCGTCACTACGGTGCCAGTAGCGACCTGTTTGCGGTGATGGTGAAAACGCCAGCCAGCAGTTGTGCGCGCTACGACATCCTCGCCAAGGTCGATGCCCTGGACTGGCAGTTGCGCGCTTTGCCGGGTGTGGATTCGACCAACTCACTGGCGTTGCTGAACCGTCGCATGCTGGTCGGCCTCAGTGAAGGCAACCCGAAGTGGTACGAGCTACAGAACAACCAGGCGATGCTCAACATGATCACCGCCAGTGCGCCGCGTGGTTTGTACAACGAAGACTGCAGTCTGTTGACCCTGTACGCCTACCTCACCGACCACAAGGCCGAGACGCTGACCCGCTTGGTCGACCACGTGGAAAAATTTGCCGCCGAGAACAATACCGACGAGGTGCAGTTCCTTCTGGCCGCCGGTAACGCCGGTATCGAAGCGGCGACCAATATCGTGGTCAAACAAGCCAACCGCGAGATGCTCGTCTGGGTCTACGGCGCGGTGATTGTGCTGTGCCTGATCACCTTCCGTTCCTGGCGCGCGACGCTCTGCGCGGTCATTCCTCTGATGCTGACGTCCATTCTCTGCGAAGCGTTGATGGTCTGGCTGAACATGGGGGTGAAAGTCGCCACGCTGCCCGTCATCGCCTTGGGTGTCGGTATCGGTGTCGACTATGCGTTGTACGTGATGAGCATTCTACTGGGGCATTTGCGCCAGGGGGCGAGCCTGTCCGAAGCGTATTATCGCGCCCTGGTGTCCACCGGCAAAGTGGTGATGCTGACAGGTATTACCCTGGCCATTGGCGTGGCGACCTGGACGTTTTCACCCATCAAGTTCCAGGCCGATATGGGTGTGCTGCTGGCCTTCATGTTCATCTGGAACATGGTCGGTGCCTTGGTGTTGCTGCCGGCATTGGCGTACTTCCTGTTACCTGCACGCGGCGCTCCGGCCGAAGCGGTTGTACCGGGGAGTGCGACCAACGTGGCGGGTTCTGACACGCCAGTTGTTGCGAACGTACACCACCTGCGCATCAAGGATCACTGCCATGGTCGCTAATCCTTTCGTAGAAACCCCCACCCGACAAGCCGGGTTGCCGCAATCGCTGTTGCTGTTGCTGGGAAGCTGTTTGCCTGTGCTTGGCGCCGTATTGCTCGCCCCGGTGTTGCCACGGATGCAGGCGCATTTTGCCGATGTGGCCGGCACCGCCGTGCTGGTCCCCATCGTGCTGACCCTGCCGGCATTGGTGATTGCGGTGCTGGCGCCGTTCGCCGGACTGATCGCCGACAGGCTGGGGCGCAAACCATTGCTGCTGGCCAGTATGTTGCTGTACGTCCTCTGCGGCGTGCTGCCGCTTTGGCTCGACTCCCTGCAGGGGATCGTGCTCAGCCGTGCGGGTATCGGTTTGGCCGAGGCGGGCATCATGACCTGCTGCACCACGCTGATGGGCGACTATTACAGCGGCGCCAAACGTGAACGTTTGTTCGCCTTGCAGATGGTCGCCACCTCATTGTCCGCTGCGGTTTTTATCGCGCTGGGTGGCTTCCTTGGGCAAAACGACTGGCGTACGCCGTTTGCGTTGTACGCAGTGGGTTTGATTTTCCTGCCGCTGATGGCCTGGCAGTTGTGGGAGCCGCAGGCACGCCCACATCCGGAGCAAGCAACACAGGCGGTGCCGACAGGCAAATTTCCATGGCGCGCGCTCACACCCATGTACGTGCTCGCGCTGTTGGCAGGTTTAAGCCTGTTTATCGTGCCGGTGCAGGTCGGTTATCTCCTCAACCTGCTGCAGGTGGATGCCCCGCAACAAATCGGTATGACCATGGGCGCCAATCAACTGGGCGTGCTCGTCGGTGCACTGAGTTTTCGTTTGTTCAGTGGGATGCGCGGGCAGCACATGCTGCTGATCGCCTATGTACTGGCGGGCATCGGCGGATTGTTGATGTCTGACGCCTTAAGCCATGTGCAAGTCGTGGTCGCTGTGACGATCAACGGCCTGGGCATTGGCTTGATGTTGCCGACGCTGATCACCTGGATCATGGCGCAAGTCAATTTCCATCAACGCGGGCGGGCGGCGGGGTGTTTTACCGCCGCCATCTTCGCCGGCGAATTTATCAGCCCCCTGGTGGTTCTGGGCATGACCCAAGGTACCGCCACGGCGCTGCCGCGTGCCTTGGCCATTGTGGGTGGGGTGCAACTGTTAGTGGCGGTGTTGTGTCTGGCCGTGCCCCGACTCGGCGGTCTGTTGGGCGACGCGAACATTGTTGTCGGTGGCACTACCATCGGCGACGGAAATTGAACGAGGATTCTCCATGCAAGCGCTTCCTGAATTCAAACGAGTAGTCACCGGTCACGATCAACAGGGTCAGGCCATCGTCGCCAGCAATGGGCCGACGCCGAACGTGTTTCCGCTGTTGGCCGTGCCGGGCACGGTGTTTCATGAACTGTGGAACAGCAGCACCAGCCCGGCGTTACTCGACAATGCCCGTGATCCCAGCAGCAAACCATTGCAACTCAGCCCCGGACCACAGGGCAGCGTCATTCGTGTGGTGGACATTCCGCCGGACAGCGCTCAGAACCAGGTCAGCGATGAAAACGCCGCAGCAGTATTCGCCGAAATTGGCCAATCCCACGCGGGTACCGGGCTTGGCAGTACTAGGCACAAGTTGATGCACCGCACTGAAACCCTCGACTACGGCATCGTCACCGAGGGTGAAGTGTGGCTGGTGCTGGATGAGGAAGAGGTGCACCTCAAACGCGGCGATGTGGTGGTGCAACGCGGTACCAACCACGCCTGGAGCAACCGCACCGAAGCGATGGCGCGCATGGTGTTCATCCTCCTCGACGGGCGCTTCGCTGACGAGTTGAACCGTGAACAAGGAGCCTCCGCATGAAACTTGCCACTCTGAAAGATGGTAGCCGTGATGGCAGACTCGTGGTGGTTTCGCGGGATTTGGCGTGGGCAGTGGATGCCGGTTCAGTGGCGCCCACCTTGCAACAGGCGATTGAGAACTGGTGCGGCGTGGAACCGCGTTTGCAGGCCTTTGCCAGCAAACTGAATGCGGGCGAAGCGGTGGATGCCTTTGCCTTTGACCCCGCTCAGGCCATGGCGCCATTGCCGCGTGCTTATCAGTGGTGCGACGGCTCGGCATTCCTCAGCCATGGTGCGCTGATGCAGAAAGCGTTCAACCTTGACCCCATTGATGGCGTCGAACACACGCCGCTGATGTACCAGGGGGCCGGCGACGACTTCATTGGCGCCCGCGACGATATCGCGCTGCCAAGCGAAAGCCAGGGCATCGACTTTGAAGGCGAGTTTGTGGTGCTGGTGGATGACGTGCCCATGGGGTGCGCCGCCGAACAGGCGCTGCAACACATCAAGTTGATTTTGCAAATCAATGACGTCAGTTTGCGCGCCCTGGCCCCACGGGAAATGCACACAGGCTTTGGATTTTTGCAGGCCAAACCCTCATCCAGCTTTGCCCCGCTGGCGATCACGCCGGACGAACTGGGTGATGCCTGGCGTGACGGACGTGTGCATTTGCCACTGCAGGTGCACTGGAATGGTCAATGGTTTGGTCATCCTCACGGCGGGCAGATGAACTTCAGTTTTGGCCAGTTGATCGCCCATGCTGCTCTGACCCGCAGGTTGGGCGCGGGCACGCTGATTGGCTCCGGCACGGTCTCCAATGCCGAACGCAGTGTGGGTTCAGCCTGCATCGCCGAGCGTCGAGCGATTGAAATGATCGAGCAGGGTGTCGCGCAAACCGGCTTCATGCGTTTTGGTGACCGCGTGCACATGGATGTTCAGGGTAGCGACGGCCAGTCGTTGTTCGGTGCTATCGATCAACGTGTTGTTCAGGCTCAGGACTGAGGAGCGGCACATGCGAGTATTGATTACCGGTGCCAATGGTTTTGTGGGGCGTGAATTGGTGCGTTGCCTGCTGGCGCGGGGCAGCTTGCGCAGTCGGGTCATCGACTCATTGTTGGTGCTCGATACCGACCTGCAAGGCTTGCCGGAGGACCCGCGTTTGCGCCGTCATTACGGCAGCATTACCGATGTGGCCTTGATGCGCCGGGTGTTGGCCGACGGCATTGATGTGGTGTTCCATCTGGTCAGTATCCCTGGTGGCGCCGCCGAAGAGAAATTCGAACTGGGTTACCAGGTCAACCTGTTGGCCAGCCTGGAATTGCTCAACCAATTGCGCAATAAAGCGTTGCCGCCGGTGCTGGTGTACGCCAGCAGTGTGGCGGTGTACGGCGGCCATTTGCCGGCGAAAATGACCGAGCTGGCCGAGCTGCGTCCGCAATTGTCTTATGGCACGCACAAAGCCATGGTCGAAAGCGCCATTATCGACCTGGGCCGGCGTGGGGAAGTGGACGGCCGCGTGCTACGCCTGCCGGGCATCGTTGCCCGCCCGCGTGAACCCAATGGCTTGCGCTCGGCATTCATGAGCGATTTGTTGCGGGCATTTGCCGAAGGTGAATTCTATTGCTGCCCGGTATCTCCAGAGGCGACGGCATGGTGGATGTCAGCCCGTTGTTGCGTGAACAACCTGATCCACGCTGCAGAACTGGATAGCGGCTTGCATGGGGCGCAACGGGTGTGGCAGTTACCGGTATTGCATTTGTCGATTGCCCAGGTGGTGGACGCATTGGCGGCGAGTTATGGGCAGGAACGTCGCAGCCTGATCAGCTATGTCGCCGACATCCAGCTGGAAGCGCTGTTCGGGCGCATGCCTCCACTGAAAACTCCGCAAGCGCGTGCCGCCGGTTTCAGCCATGACGGCAACGCTGCCACGCTGATCCGCAACGCCCTGAATCCCGCCACCCCACGCCACTTGTCGCTCACTGGAGACACGATTCATGTCGCAGCCAATCAAGCCTAAACGTCGTCTTGTGGACCTCTCGGTCACCCTCGACAACAACCCCTACACGGACCCACCACCGTTGTTGCCGAAAATTGACTACATGGATCACCAGCAAGGTTGGCCGGAGATGGCGGCAATGTTCCCGGGGTTGCAACTCGATCAGATGCCAGGCAATGAATCCTGGGCAGCCGAACGGCTGCACATCACCACCCACAGTGGAACGCACATGGATGCGCCCTGGCATTACGCCTCGACCACTGATGGCGGTCAGCCTGCGTTTGGCATCGACGAGTTGCCGCTGGATTGGTGCCTGCAACCGGGGGTGAAGCTGGACTTTCGGCACATGGCGGACGGGCATGTGGTGACCGCCGATGAGATCGAAGCCGAGCTGGCCCGAATTGGCCATGAATTGCAGCCGCTGGACATTGTGCTGATCAACACCCGTGCCGGCGCAATATTTGGTCAACCGGGTTACCTCGATGCGGGTGTCGGAATTGGCCGTGAAGCCACCTTGTATTTACTGGAGCGCGGTGTGCGTGTTGTGGGCACCGATGCCTGGAGTTGGGACGCACCGTTCAAGTACACCCGCGAGCGTTTTGCCGCTGACGGAGATGCTTCCATTATTTGGGAGGGGCACAAAGCCGGTCGCGATATCGGTTATGGGCAAATGGAAAAGCTCGCCAACCTTGAAACCTTGCCTGCCAGCGGGTTCGTGGTGTCGTGTTTCCCCTACAAGATCAAGCACGCGTCGGCGGGGTTTGTTCGGGCGGTGGCGATATTCGAAGAATAAGCACCGCGCCGGGCACCTATCAAAATCCATGGTCTTCGATTAATCACAATAAGAGAGACAACATGCCTCTATTGCGCATGCCCCTGACGTTATTGTTGGGTGCACTGACACTCAGTAGCAGCCTGGCCATGGCCGCCAAGGCTGATGCGAAGCAACCGAATATCTTGCTGATTGTGGCCGACGACCTGGGTTATTCCGACCTGGGTAGTTTTGGCGGTGAAATCAACACACCTACGCTGGATGAGCTCGCCCATCAAGGCTTGCAGTTCACCAGCATGTACGCTGCACCCACTTGCTCGATAACACGTTCCATGCTGATGTCAGGCACCGACAATCACCTCGCCGGACTCGGCACCATGGCTGAAGCCTTGCAGCCGTTCCAGCGGGGTAAGCCGGGGTATGAAGGGTACCTGAATCAACGTTCTTACTCGATTGCCGAGTTGTTGAAAGAGGGAGGTTACAACACCCTTATGGTCGGTAAATGGCACCTGGGGCTGGAAGCGGATCAGGGGCCGGATCAACGCGGGTTTGAGCAGTCTTTTACCCTGTTGGAGGGCGGGGCTGCGCACTTCAAACCTTCGAGCGTTGACCCGGCAAAAATCGAACAGGTGCACTACCGCGAAAACGGTAAAGCGGTGGAGTTGCCGGAGAATTTCTACTCCACGGACTTTTATACCGACAAGCTGATCAGCTACCTGCAGAACAGCCAAAAAGACGGCAAGCCGTTTTTTGCCTACGCCGCTTACACCTCTCCGCACTGGCCCTTGCAGGCACCCAAGGAATACCTGGATAAGTACAAAGGGCGGTTTGATCAGGGATATGACAGCGTTCGTTTGGCGCGTATCGAACGGATGAAAAGTCTTGGCCTTATGGCGAGCGACGCCCAGCCGGCGAATCCGCTCCCGGTGAATCCAAAACTGCCGGGCTGGCAACAGCTGACCCCGGAACAGCAACGTAATGAAGCGCGGAAGATGGAAATCTACGCGGCCATGATCGATAACCTCGACCATAACGTTGGCCGAGTGGTGGAATACCTGCGCCAGAGCGGCCAATACGACAATACGTTGATCGTATTTATGTCGGACAACGGCGCGGCAGGAGAAAGCCACACCCAGTTCTATCCGCCAGGCCCGCACACGGATAACAGTTACACCAACCTCGGTCAGGCAGGGTCCCAAATCGATTACGGACTGCGTTGGGCAGAGGTCAGCGCCGCGCCGTTCCATTTGTTCAAAGGCACCACGGCCGAAGGTGGCATCAGCGTACCGGCGATCATCCAACTGCCCAAGGCGTTGCGACGTCAGGGTGTAGAGCGTGATATAGCGCGGGTTGATGACTTGGCGCCAACCTTCCTCGATCTGGCGGGAATCGCTGTGCCGAGCGAGGTGCCAACAGACGAGAGCAAACACCCCATTACAGGTAAATCAATGCGGCCAATGCTCGCCGGAGAAGGTAGCCCGCACAGTCATGACAGTCTGGCCGGTGAACTGTTCGGCAATGCTTATTACCGAGAGGGAAACCTGAAACTGTTGGGCATCCGCCCGCAAACAGGGTTTGGCGGCGACGCGCAGCCACCGCAATGGCAATTATTCGATGTGGCGCAGGACCGCGGCGAAACCACAGACCTGGCTGCCGCTCGACCAGAGACGGTACAGCGGCTCAAGGCAGCATGGTTGAAATATGCCGAGGAGGTAGGTGTGGTGTTTGCAACGCATTAACCTGATTGCATGCGCCGCGAGGCGAAGTCGAACAGAGCGTTGGCAATCGCAAGACTTCGGATCTGCCGGCGGCTTTTCCAGTTCGCCATGATCTGGGCGCCGCAGGGGTCTATGTTCACGACCGCGACGTGGTTGGTTCGGAGCAGTGCCCGGCAGCTTCGTTCGGCCCGGGCGAAGCCGTTGTTTGCTTTGCGCTTGCTCATGACTCCTCCGAGAGCTTCCGCAGCGCCTTGCGCTCAGCCGCGGTGATGGCGGGCCGCCGACGCTTGAGGATGGTGTCGGGATCGATCTTCGCCGAGCGCTCCGCCGGTGGTGGATTGATCTGAGCTGGCTCTGCTCTGGAGAAGCGTCCGCCCGTGGCCAGGTGCTGTTCGACTTGGCTGGAAAGCTCCAGCGCTTTCTCGCGCCGGAACTCGATGTCATATTTCAGATTGCTGATCATGCTGGCCACCTCATTAGTTATCAGGCGCTTATCTTGCCGGTGTAGCCATCCCAGTCAGTGGCCAGTTCTGCGATGACGCCGTTGCCAACTCGGTGATGGTTGCGTCCGGTAAGCAAAGCGGCGCGAGTTGCGGAGCTGATGGCCGCGGTATGAAAAGCGTTGTAGCGCACACCGCTGTCGGCGACTCGACTCAGGGTCGGCGTATGGACTGCGCCGCCGACGGTGTCGGACTGCGCGAAGCCGGCGTCATCAAGCATGATCACCAGAATATTGGGGGCCTCGGCAGGAAGGTGAGATTGAGGCTGACGTTTCTGGTGCTTCGATTCTTGCAGCGTCGGTTTGGCGTCACTGGCCGAAGGCGTCGGCGGGAAGGGCAGCGAGTCTTGTGCGGATGCGACCGAGCTGGCCAACAGTGCGCAGAGTTTCAGGGTGAAACGCCCGGCGGGTTGCAGCTTCTGGGACATGGGTGTCTCCGTTTTTTATTCATTACAACGGCGCAGCCGCCCGCTCGAACACCGGACGGCTGAGAGATTGGAGGGCTGGTCAGACCGCAAAGCTGGTGATGTCTTTGGGCTCGATATCATTGGCTTTGCAGAACGCCAGGTAACGATCCACGCTGGATTTCCAGTTCTCGATGGCAACGACGTTGTTGTTATCGTCGTAATACAGCAGGTCGCCCTGGGTGATGTTCAAGGTGATCAGCTCATCGCCGTATTCAGTCAGCGCGATAGGCGTATGGCTGGAACCTGCGGTTTCGAACACCACGCCGCCCTGTGTCGAGATCCAGTCGTGCTCCAGGTATTTCCAGCCACCCTTGATGGTGTAAACGATGACCGTGCCGGAGTGATAGTGCTTGGGCAGAGCAGACCCGGCCGGGGCCTTGAGCAGGGTGATGGTTTCCCCGCGAACCGGGTCGCATTTGATGTATTTGATGAAGACTTCATCGCTGTAAGGTGCGRACGGAACCCACGGTAGGTCCTTGTCGTTGATGGAGGAGGTGTCGATGTTTTCATAAAACATGCTTGTTATTCTCTGTTGGACGGTGGAAGGATTTACACGGTGCGTTGAGAGCATCGTGAACAGGCTGTGCTCACACCGCCCCCCTCTTGAGGAGGGGTATCCACCCAATTGCGTTGAATCGCGGCATACGGAGTGCCGTGCAAATAACGTCCAAACATCAACGTATACGGTTTGCGGCCACCTCTGGTCTTTGGGTAATGACAGCGGACGGTCAAGGCCTCTGCGAAACCCTGACGCCCCGGTTCAGCAGCGGCGCGCCAGCGCGGTCCGCTGCAACCGGTCGTTAGGTGCTCAATTGATTTTAACGATCTGGGGCGGACTCCACGTTCCTTTGCCAGGAGGCAGGACGGAAGGGTTTTCCGTCTTCGGCCAATACAGGCGCATCACCATGTAGATCAGATCATTCGGTGCGGGCAGCCAGTTGCTTTCCTTGTCCGCGCCGGGTGAGTCCTTCTGGACGTAGAGCGTCAACGAGCCGTCTGCATTCTTCTTCATGTCGGGTAGCATCGGCGAGTTGATGAGGTAGCGATTGATCGGATTCTTGATCAGCAGTTGCGACTTGCCGTCGTACATCGTCACCGACCAGAAGGCATTGACCGGCGGGAGCTGTTCAGCGGGAAAGGTGATGGTGTAGTTGTGTTTGCTGCCGTCAAGCGGCGTACCATCGGACAGGATCTTGGCCATCGGATAGGTGGCCTCTTCGGCGTCGTTGGCGTAGATGCCCGCTTGTGCGATGGCGGCACGCTTTAGCCAATCACCCTTGTAGAACGCGGCATCACCGCCGGAACTCACGATGTTCCAGCCATTGACCTGCGTGCCGAGATGATTGACTGCATTCTGGACCTTCGTATGCCCAGCCTGCATGCCTTCAACCACGGCGGCCTTTTGCTCGGCGGAGAGATCCTGGAAGTTGAAGTCTTTGCCGGCGCCAATGCCCATACGGGCCAGCTTCGCGCGGATCGCAACTTCATCCGGTGTGGCCGGGGCAAACTGCAAGGCAAAGCCCAGGTACTTGAAGAAGTCGGTCTTCGCCATGGCCTTGTCGAACTTCGGAAAGTT
The DNA here is from genome assembly GCF_056405815.1 of Pseudomonas sp. P1_F1_2. Taxonomy (NCBI): domain Bacteria; kingdom Pseudomonadati; phylum Pseudomonadota; class Gammaproteobacteria; order Pseudomonadales; family Pseudomonadaceae; genus Pseudomonas; species Pseudomonas sp. P1_F1_2. Next base: position 35,653 of record NZ_JBFUBK010000022.1, read on the forward strand.
GATCGCCGGCGCGGCAGGCGGCGCGGGCTGCTTGAGATAAGCCGATAACGGCTGAGCCGCATAACCGGACTGGATCTTTTCGACGTTTGGCATGTCCGCCGGATTGAAGAGCTGGGTGCGAAAGATCACGAAGAGGAGTTGTGTATTGGAACGAAACACCTTCTTGATTCCTGGCGGGGTCACGCCCTTCCAGTCTGGGCTGACCAGCATGTAATCGCCGGCTTCGCTGCCGGTGGTACGGCTGCCGATGTAACCGAAGTTGTTGGTGTTGTTATCGATTAGCTGCACCGAGTAATACCGCGGTTTCTCCACCGTCGGTACCGAGAGTACGATCGGCTCGCTACGCAGGTCCATGAACATCAAGGAATACGGCGTGTCGCTGTTCGGCGAGACGATGGCCGTGTCCTTGTAGCTAAAGACATTGTGCATGCTGTGGATGTGGTTGAACGGCGCCTTGTACTGGCCGGAGTTCTTGTCCACGGCATAGTCGTACATGGTCGCGTAATTCATCACGATGGGCAGACCGTAGATGTAGCCTTCCTCGGCGATGGCTTTCGTTTCGGCGGGAGTGATGTCCGCTGCTTGGGCGAGCGTAAATCCAAAGGATGCGAGCAATACCATCGCGCAGCCAAATGTTCTCGGTAGTGTGGTTATCATGAACCTGAAACTCCATTTTTTTTCATTAGATGATTGAGTCGGCCAGCTAACTACTAATCAGGCGATATTCAATGTCGCGTTTGCTCACGACTTGATATCTCATAACGCTCCTTGTCTTGCTATAAGTCTTTGTTTTACATGATGTGGGTGGGCGCGAGCGCAACACTGATCGAGGAGAAACACGACGGATAGCAAGCTCAGACTGCTCGGTCAGTATAAGCAGCAAATCAAACAACGCTGCTGACATGACAGCAACGTGTCCTCTGATGCTAAAAATAAATCTTACGGATAGTTTCACTTAGGAAAGAGTAGCGTGTACGCCACCCGAAAGCCCCAGCCGTGCGCACCATCTTCAGGACTGTCCGCCCAGTATCGCGGCCCTACCTGAAGGCTCATGGGCTGCTTGCCGACTTTGAACAATTGCGTCACGAACAGGTTGATCGGCACATTCCACTCCCTGGCTTCCCAGTCGTAAGTGGATTCTGTATTAATGCCAAAACTGGTGTACGACGCTGTGGTATAGACCAGAAAGGGTTGCAGATATGTCTGATTGACCTTCTCCTTGTCATTGGCCGGGTTGTTGTCCAGCGACCAGATGTGGTTCGCCAGAATACCGTTCGTCCAACCGTTGGCCTGCTTCAACGCCACCGCTGTCGGTCCAATCCCCCATTGTTCGCTACTCAGTAGCTCATCACTACCGGTCGGTAACAACAACGCGGGGCCTACACCCCAGATCCAGCCGTCCTCGGTCGGCTTTTTGGGAGAGAAAAAGAAGCTTTGCGAGGTGTCGCCCACTCCGCTTTTATCGGCGATACCCCTCGGTGCCAGCCCATGCTGATCAATGATCGGGAGGATCGTGCGAGAGATCAGATTCCAATCGTCATTAAGTGTGAAGGGTAAAACCGGCTGGATATTGGTGACACTCTGGATTCCATCGCCGGAGGGCCCCATTTTCTGATTCCAGTTGTATTGGATGGGCAAGCTGTACAGCGCCGCGACTGGATTTAATGACTGTTTAGCCAGCTCCGCCTGATCGTCGGCCTGACTGGAAACGGAAATACCGAAAACCAAAGACGATAGCAAAAGTCGTTCAATGTACTTGTTCATGTCGAATTCCCTGGATACCGATCGCCGCGGGCCCCTCGATTATCAACGGGAGCCTGCTAACGACTAGCAGAAGTTACTTGAATACCTCAATCGCAGTGGGTCGTAATTAACTGAAGCGCAGCGAACAGCCCCCAATTCTGTTGTTGACACGTCTTGTTTCATGCTGAGGTTACTTGCGTTACAAGTTTAACTTCTCCAATCAGTCAAGTATTTGTCGGGTCCAGGTAAGAGGGGCGTAAAGTTTACCGTTGCAGTGACTACTACATGAGTAGCCTCTGCCTCTCGCTGGTCATGCCTCTAATGGTCATTTGGCCATTTTGCTTTTTTTGCCGGTGGGAGGTTTTGCAGGAGCGAGCTTGCTCGCGATGGTCGTTAACGAAATCGCGTGTTTACAGAATAAACGCAGCGCTCTTGAGTCCATCACGAGCAAGCTCGCTCCTACAAAATTTGTTAAGAAGGCAGGTACGGTGTTTTACGAATCCGAACAGTCAGCCTTAACTGCCTTGCGACACAACGCGGGCATCATTGCCTGAGCCCTGGATATACACCTTCGAGCCTTTAGTCAGGGACGGATTGATCGGTTGGGTCACCGATACCAGCACGCCACTGTTGACCCGCACGATGATCTGTTGCGCCTCGACCGGTTGGTCATACTTTTTCTTCTCGGCGTAGTTACCGCCAGCAGCACCGGCGAGCGCGCCGGCAACCATGGCGACGTCACGCCCGGTGCCGCCCCCGATCAAGCTGCCAACCGCCAGGCCGCCAAGACCACCGAGTACGGCGCCGACACCACTGTCGTGGCTGGTTTGCATCTGCGTCAGCGATATCTGCTCGATCTTCCCTGAGCGAATCTCGATTTCACCGGCGCCGCCATCGGTTGACCCGACGGCGGAGCAGGCACTTATCAGCACCGTCATCAATGTGACTGACAGCCAGGACAGGATTACTTTCATTGCGGTGCACCTCGTTATTGGTATTTGATTGCAATGCCTTTCAGCTGCGTCCTTGAATCGTTTCTATGTCCCGGCTTCACAGAGGACCTGTGACATAGGCCGCGACGGAAGCGATGAAGAGGAAGACATGTCAGCATCCTCTGCTGGACGTGTATTGAGCCAACGTCTGTTGGCAGTTCAATCAAGGCTTAACTGCGAATGAACGCCCAGAGATCGACGTTCAACTTGTCTATCGCCGCTTTGAAGTCTTGGGCGGTGATCTTCTGGCTCTCGTTTTCCAGCGTTGTACCAAACACCTTGCGTACAATCTTGGCTACCGTCTGGTTGGTTCTCGCATCGATAATCTCGGCCTCGATGAACAAAGTGCTGTCCTGATCACGGTGGCCGGTGGCGGCCTGTGTTGCTCCGACCACGGCGGCGATCGGCACCACTTCGTACCATTTCATCCCTTCGTTTTCGGCATTCACCCCGGTGATCGCCGCACGCATCAGCAGGGTGTTGGAACCCACCGGCGCGGCGCTGGTATTGGAAACCACACGGTATTTCTGACCCAGGGTGCCTTTGACCTTACCGGTCATGTAGTTCTGGATGTCGGTCAGCGTTTGCTGGTTGACCCGCTCATCGGGCTTGGGCGCGGGATAGAGCTCCAGCTTGTTGAACACCACCGTGTCATAGGCATTCGGGTTCCACGACGGACTGACCCAACGCATTGTTGTGCCGCCGCTTGCCGTTTTGACTTCCTGCAAGTTGTTGTAGTTGGACAGGTAGCCCGAGTATTGCTCGGCTTCAGTGACTTTCGATACGCAGCCGGTCAATAACAAACTGCTCAGTGCGGCACCCGTTATCCATTTGTGCGCGAAGTTCATATAACGGTACTCCTTGAGGGATGTGTTCCTGAATGTCTTTTATTCAAGGTCAGACCCTGTGGCCTCAGCCCTTTCGGAACAGGGCCCACTGGATCTCAGCCTGAGCAATCGAACGACTGCTTGCCAACTGCAAGCAGTCGCAAGCGTCGCGTTACTTCGATGCCACCACTGCCGGCGGCTGCCAGTTGCCCGCACCAGCGGGAAGAATTGAAGGCGGCGTGGTCTTCGGCCAATAGAGGCGCATCACCAGATAGGCCGTATCGTCAGGCGCCGGCAACCAGTTGGACTCCTTGGTCTTGCCCGGCGAATGCTTCTGGATGTACAGGGTCAGTGAACCATCCGCGTTCTTCTTCATCGCCGACAACATCGGCGAATTGATCAGGTAGCGGTTGATCGGATTCTTGATCAGCAACTGGCTCTTGCCGTCGTACATGGTCACCGACCAGAAGGCATTTACGGGCGGCAGTTTTCCGGCAGGGAACGTCAGCGTGTAGTTGTGCTTGCCGGTATTCAACGTCTGGCCGTTGCCATCGGTACGCGTAATGGGGTACATCGCCTCGGCAGCGTCATTGCCGTACAGACCCGCCTTCGCGGCGCTAGCCCGCATCAGCCAGTCGCCTTTGTAGAACGCCTGGTCGCCGAAAAACGCGCCGACGCTCCAGCCGTTGATGTTTTTCATGCCGCTCGAGAGGAACTTGTCGACCTGCTCATCGCCGGCCTTCATCCCGAGCAGGACCACGGCCTTGTGCTCGAGCGAGAGGTCCTTGAATTCGAAGCTACGGCCGGGGCCTACGCCGATGCTGGCCAGCTTGGACCGGATCTCCTTGTCGTCTGCCGATGGCGGCACATACTCCAACGCGGCTGACAGGTACTCGAAGAAGTTGGCCTTGATGCCCCCCGTCGTGGCCGGCACGAAAGCAATCTTCGGCGAGGCGGGCGGCGCAGGTTGATGGAGGAAGGCGGACAGCGGCTGGATCTTGTAGCCCACCTGCACCTTCTCGACATTTGGCATGTCGGCCGGATTGAACAACTGGGTCCGGATCAGTGTCAGCGCGAAGGGGGTCGTGGAGCTGAACACCTTCTCGATGCCTGGAGGTGTCACCCCCTTCCAGTCAGGACCTGCAATCAGATAGTTCCCGGGCGCGCTGGCAGTTGCCCGACTCCCAATGTAGCCGTAGTTATAGGTGTTGCCGTCGATCATTTGAACCGCGTAGTAGCGTTTCTTGGAAACGGCCGGCACGGTGATCACGAGCGGCTCGGCGCGCAGGTCGGCCCAGAGGAAGGAGTACGGCGTGTCGCTGTTGGGTGTAATGATGGCCGTGTCAGCCGGTGTCGCGACCTGATGATCGTTGTGCAGTTGGTTGAAGGGCGCCTTGAACTGGCTGGACTTGGAATTCACTGCGAATTCGTTCATCACGGCGTAGTTCATGACCAGCGGCAAGCCGTAGATAAAGCCTTCCTCGGCGATCGCCTTGGTTTGCTCCAGGCTCGGCGCGAGAACGCCCTTGGCCACATCCGCCTTGTCGGCCTGTGTGATCGGATCGAGCTTGCTCGTGCACCCGGTGAAAAGCGTTGAACCTACGACGACCGCCGCAGCCAATGTCCAGCCACTGTGAGACTTCCTGTTCATTTTCACCTCGTTAGTTTTGTACAAACCGGTGTCGTGAGCGTTCATGCCCACGGTTAGATACTAGGCATGACACCTGAAACGATCCTGGATTTTTCTCAGTAGCGCCAAGTCATGTTGGCCGTCAGGGCTTGAATCCAGGCGTTGTCGAACTCGCCTGAGACTCGATTGCCTGACAGCGTTTTTTGCTGATCGACGGACATGTCCCCCATCCACACCGTGACCCAACTGAAATTCACGTCTGTCTCTTTATTCAGTGAATAAGTAAAGCCTGTGGCGAAGCGCCAGGCGGCGCCCATGGGCACGGTGGGCGTACGATTTGCGTCGGACACGGCGGACGTGTCATAGGCAACGCCGAAGTCCCAGAGCCAGTCCCGGTTCATCTGGTATTGAGCGCCAAGCGCCAATTGATACGTGTCCTTGTAATGCGCATCGATCGAGGTAGACCGGGAACCGGTTCGGGACGTGTCTACGTCAATGCCGATGTCACCGAATTTCGACCAGTCCTGCCAATTGACCGAGGCCAGGACAGCCCATTGCGTGTCCAGTTGCTGGTACAGGCTGAGGGTCGCCGTTTGCGGTACTTTCAGGTCGATCTTGGTGTTGACGCTGTTGAGGCGGCTCACCAGCGGAGCACTGCTCTCCACATCCAGGCGATCCTCGAAGTCGAGGTCAACCTGACTGGTGTAGGCCAGGCCAATCCGGGTACCTGGTTTTGGTGCATAAATGACGCCTGCGTTGGCGCCGTAACCCCATGTGCTGTCCCGGTATTTGTATTGGCCGTCGCCCCTTTGTGTCAGTCCGAGCGGCGCCTGATCGATGGCGGCTTCGCTCTTCAGCATCCCGTACATGGCTTTCAGTCCGACGCCGACGGACCATTGATCGTTGAAGCGATAGGCGACACTGGGTACCAGTGACAGTCCCGCAATGCTCGCGTTCTGCACGAAATAACGGCCGGACCAGTCGTTGTCGTAGTTTTCAGTGAGGCCGAAATCGCCATAGGAGCCGAAACCGACGGACCACCGATCATCCAGTTGATGGCTGATGAAGAAACTGCCGCCCGGTATGGGGTCGAGCGCGTTACCGCTGCCAGCGCCCGGCGTATTGGTTTCACTGTTCCTATCGAACGATAAGTCCCCAAAAAGAACCTGAGCACCAGCGGAGATCTGTGTTCCGCTGAGGTAACTCAAGCCAGCGGGGTTGCTGGCGATGGTTGAAGGGCCTTGTGCCCGAGCCGCTGCACCGGCATTGGCCAGCCCGACGTTGTCGGTGGCGATTTCGTACAACATCAGGCCACCGGCAACACTGCGGCCACTGGTAAAGAGTGTCAGCGCACCAAGGACAGTAATCGACAACACACTTTTATTTAATGGCATGAAATCCCTCTCAGCAGATGACTCAATCGATATCTTTAGATCGCCCCAAGTCCAGGGCGCCGTCTTTTACTCGTGCGGCTTTTTTGAGTGTCTGCGCGGAACTCCAACCGCAGGTGCAACTAATCGCCAGCCTCATGAACAGCACAAAAAAGCCGAAGATCAGCTTTGCAGTTAGCCTGTTGTCGCGTTCACTTTACGGCAATCATCAGAAAGGCATCTTGCATTTTCGGACACCGACGCGCGGTATTACGGGTGCGTGGAAACAGTGGGATCACCCTTAAATGGAGGCGACCTCCAGTCCATCTCTCCAATGCTGTGGTGACGTATTTGTCCACGTTTTGAATGCACGGGAGAAGGCGTTTGGATCCTGGTATTGAAGGGTCTGAGAGATTGTGGATATCGGCAAATTGGTATCTTTCAAGAGCTGCCGCGCGAAGTTGCTTCTGGAGTCGGTGATCAGTTCTTTGAGGTGAGAACCTTCTGCATCCAGCCGGCGTCGCAGCGTTCTTTCATTCAATGAGAATTGACTGGCGATGTGCTTGGAATTCGCCTGGCCTTTCAATAATAAAGCGTATGTCTGGCTCTTTATTTGTTCTGAAATCGTCAAATGTGACGTGGCGGTCGAAATAGCCAGTTTAAGCAGATGGTGTAAGCGTGGATTCGCCGTACATTGAATTTGTCGGAGTTTCTGATTGTTTATTACAAGTCCGGAAATGCTTGCATTGAACTGAATGTTACAGCGAAATTTTCTGACGTACGGGGTGATGTCTGATGGCTTGCGATATGAAAACTGCACGCGAGCGGGCGTCCAGTTAGCGCCTAATAAGGCCCGCAGCATTTGGAGGCCAACCATGACGGCAGTGTCAACAAGTAATGATTGATTGGGCAGGTCGTGGCGATAAATGACATATCCCAACAAACTGTGTTGGCCCGCCAAGGGAAGAAGGAGTGGGGTCGCGCCACGATCATAGAGATTGGCATGCCCGACCAGGTCGTTCAATGCATCGCCTGGTGTAGTCGCAAGACGCATAAGCTGACCCACCGGACCCAAATGATCCAGCGAAAAGCGCTCACCGATCAACAGGCCAATATGGGGGCACTGAGTGTGTTCGAATGCCGTGTTGAACAGGCGAGCAACGTCCATGTAGGCGAGATGGTTGTCTTCATATGCAAATTGCTCAAGGCTGATACCCGCGTCTTTGAAAACGCCTCGCGAGGAACCCCCTATCGCGTCAACTACTTCCGGGAATCGACGGAATGGGCTTGTGCTAATTTCTCCAGGCCCGCCCATTCTTAACGATGATTTTTTGGAGGGCATATTAGCTCGCTATCGTTCCTGAAGCTGGCGCATGGCTACGCTGGCGAACATCTGACACATGACGAGCAAAAGAGCGTAGCGCCCATGAGCCAGCGCCTGGCACCTCGCGGCCGTTCTGCGCCGCCAGTCCTTGGCCGAATCATCGATTACACGAGTCGTGCGCATTAATTGAATCCGAAAATACATAATATTGAATACATTGGTTTTAGCACGGATGCGCTTTTTTTCAAATGGTGCATAGAGACTATGCTCCACCCTAATAGCCGTTTCCATACATCGACGAAGCTAGGTTAGAGGGCATTCTTCTGGTGTTTTCGTTCCGATATACTCAGGATAAACAGGTCTTGACTAGTGACGTGCCATTGCCGCGTGAGGTGCTCGAAGCTTCATTGAATCTCATTCGCTAAAAGTATGCTTGTATTCACTCATGAAAATTGTTGGTTTTAATTGTATACATGCGATACGTTGGTGACCGGCTGCCTCCCACTCGGACGGTGTGTAAATACAGTAGCCTGGTCGGGCGACGCGAACATGCACTTGGTCAAAAATGTCTAGTCCTGAAATAGGTTTGCACCTATTTCAGCCTCAAAACGCTCGATGCCCGGCCATAGACGGTGGTTTCTCTCCATTCACGCCTGCTTCCCACCTTAAGGTTAATGAACAGAATGGCGAGTTAACGGTAATCAGTCACTCAGCTGCAAGTGGTCCCGCTGACTTCACTGGCAACGATTTCACCCCTATTTCGCAACATCTTTACGAAGTTATGCGGGGCGAGCTCGCCGTTTTCCAAGGTTCGTCGGTTTCGATTGAGGCTACGGATTGCGCCTGAGTGCAAGCTAACGTCGGATGCCCGCTAATGCGTGCATATTGAGAGCCCCGCCAGAGCGCGGGGCTTTTTTATACTTCAAGTTCACCGAAGTCAGGGTGGCCTCAGGTTAAGACGGTTCCAACTCAAGGGCGTCTACGCTAACAGGCAAGGTGTGTGATGCATTTATCCTGCCTTCCAATCTGTTCACGAACGCCAACGCTTGTGCATAGCTGTGAAACTTAACGCACCACTCGTTCATCCATACATTCCAGCCTTCCGGCGTGCTCGCTTTCTCGATTTTTATCAGCATTCTGGAATCCCTCCATGTAGTGGCTTGGCGCAGTCTCGAATCTGGAACAATCGAAGTGCTGCATGTGTTCTTTCGTCTGCGTGTCTTGGGTGAAGACGCAGGGAGAAACAACACAAATTGTGAGGAGGACAATCTCTCCAAAATGCAGGTTTGACTGCATTCGAGGCATCCATCAAAACCCACACGTGACAGGTATGACTAACCTCATCGAAGCGCATTTCAAACTGATGGGAAGGGGACGGGAAATTAATAATTATCAAAAATAGATTTATGACGGCGCAAGACGCGATCAGACGCTACGCCAGCCCGCCTTGTCATGCTGACCGCCAAACCCTGGCGGAATCAGAAGCACGATCGTTTGACTGGATAATGGCTTGCTGTCGATGTCCGAAGGGTGATTTGGCGAGGGGGTCTTGTCAGAGATACGTCTGCTACCGCCCGGTTTTTCCAGGCGGTTTGTTCAGGACAGAACGCTGCACTTTTTGCGTGTTATCTGGATGGACTTATAGTCAGCACGTTTTTCTTTATGCTGGACAGCCAATAGAGGCAAAGTGGTTTTAGGGTCGTTCAACGGTAACGTCTGGAGGAACCCGACATCACACGCCCACCACTGACTGGCGAGCAATTCTTCAATGACCTCGGGCGCGTGTCGATACTTGATGATTTTTGCAGGGACCCCAGCAACTATCGCGTAGGGCGGCACGTCGTGGGCAACCAGGGCGCGGGTTGCGATAATCGCACCTGTGCCTACGGTAACCCCTTCAAGGATCATCGCACTGTGCCCCACCCAAACGTCATGCCCAATCGTTATATCAGCAACGTCGGGGTCGAAAGACAAATGCGTATCGGTATATTGAAAAGGATGTGAACTGAGCCAGTCTGACGGATGTGAGCTTTTTTGCTGTCCGATAAAACAGCCGCTTCCAATAGAGCAGAACCTGCCGATAGAGGATACCGCCGAAAGCACGCAATCACTTCTGATATAGGTATGAGCGCCGATCTTTAAATTTTTCGCTTCTATAACAACATGCCCTAGAGATACTTCCTCTTCTAGTGTCAGTGTCGACCTCTTGTGCAATGACAATAGGCCGCCTGCCACTTTGCATTTATGCTTGCGAATCCATTTTTTCCAATAATGATTTCGAACGGCATCAATTATTTTTTTCATAAGGATTTAACTTGGATATCCGTTATAGGGCATGGCATGGCCCTATGAGCCAATCGCAAAGTCTAAATGAATCGGCAGAGGAGATGAAATGTTTTGACGCTACTCCAGGCGCTCATGATGACTGTCCCCTAGCGATATCACTTTTTCGGCGATTTGCTTCTGGAAGGGATATGCAGGTATGACATGACGCTTTCAGTCAGTTCGGTCGCCAGCTTGACGGCTTCTTTGTTGCGCGCCATCACACCCGCCACCAACCCTTCGATTAAAGCGAGCACAGCGATGTTGGAGCTGGTCATTACCGGATGGTCGGCAGGGGCAAATAAAACATGTTCGGCAACGCCGGTGAGAGGTGACGCGGGGGAGTCAGTGATTGCCAGCACCGAAGCCCCGCGCTCATTGGCAAAACGGGCGAGTTGCAAGGTGTCGAGGGAATAGCGCGGCAGGGAGATAGCCAGCAGCACGTCCTGATCGGTAATTGCAGCCAGGCGGTAAGCGGCGTTTTCGTTGCCGCCCTCCATGCTGATGGCGGTGGCGTCCGCACAGAAGGGCATCAGGGTTGAGGCCGCGAGACCGGCGAAGTAGACACTGTTGCCAAAACCCAGGATGTAAATTTTGCGGGCTTTGGTCAGGCGAGTGACGAACGCCTCAAAGGTGTCTGCATGGTTGTTGGTCGCCGCCGCGGCAAGGTTGCTGGTGGCGCTCTGAATTTGTTCATGCAGACCAAACGCGCCGCCAGGACGATGCGCCAGTTCGTTGCGCAGTTTGTCGACCGGCGACACCATCTGCTGCAACGTCGCGACCAGTTCGGACTTCATGCCGGTATAGCCACCCAGGTTCAGCGCCTTGGCCAAACGGTTGACCGCTGCGGGTGAGGTGGACGTTTCATGGGCCATTTCTTCGATGGTCAGCGTCGCGGCCCTCAGCGGGTGACGCAGGATAAAATCCGCCACCTTGCGCAGTGACGGCGGTAAATCGGAAACGATTTCCGCCAGTTTGCGCATCACCGGCGCGGCATAGACCGTGGTGTTTTTCGAAGGGGTCGGCATATCCGGCTCAACAATTCCAAAGGGTTAGGGAAGGCCTGGCATAAGGTTGGCTGGAGTGTATCCGAAGCCGAACCTCGTTGTGCATCGCCAGGCCAAGGAGTGGTGAGCGAGCCGGTGATTATTTCAGGCTGCCGGCCAGAAACTGCTGGAGACGCTCGGACTGAGGATTGACCAGCACTTCGCGCGGGTTGCCACGCTCTTCGGCCTGGCCCTTGTGCAAGAACACCAGTTGATTGGAGACCTCGCGGGCAAAGCCCATTTCGTGGGTCACGACCACCATGGTGCGTCCTTCGAGTGCCAGATCCTGCATGACTTTAAGCACTTCGCCGACCAGTTCCGGGTCGAGTGCCGACGTCGGTTCATCGAACAGCATTACTTCAGGTTCCATGGCCAGTGCACGGGCAATCGCCACGCGCTGCTGCTCACCACCCGACATATGCGCGGGCCAGGCGTCCATGCGGTGCGCCACGCCGACTTTGTTCAAGTAGTGCTCGGCTTTTTCCCGGGCCTCTTTCTTGTTCATGCCCAGCACATGTACCGGGGCTTCCATGACGTTTTCAAGGGCGCTCATGTGCGACCAGAGGTTGAAGTGCTGAAACACCATCGATAGTCGCGAACGCATGCGTTGCAGCTGCTTGGGTTCAGCAGCCTTGAGCCCGCCGAGTTTATTGGTCACCAGTTTGAGCTGTTCGCCATTGAGCACGATGTTGCCGGCGTTGGGTTGCTCCAGCAGATTGATGCAACGCAGGAAGGTGCTTTTGCCGGAACCGCTGGAGCCGATGATGCTGATGACATCACCGGCCTTCGCTTCCAGGGAAACACCCTTGAGCACTTCATGGGCGCCGTAGCTTTTGTGAAGATCCTGAATTTCAAGTTTGTACATGGTTTCAACTCTCTGGAATCAATCGCTGAGCAAACGGCCTTGGCGAATAGGGGACTTGCCGGCCACTTTGGCCAGCCACAAACCGGGCTGGGCAAAGCGCAGGCGTTCGCGGGCATACAGGATGCCGTCGGTGCTGGCGTGCACCACGCTGTGTTGATCGGTCAGCGGATCTAGCACTTCGAACAGCGGATCGCCGACCTTGACGTGGGCGCCCAACGGTTGCAGATAACTCACCACCCCCGGATGCGGCGCATAGGCGTACTGCGCACCGGCGAACGGTGTCGCTTCACAACGACTCGGTGGCGCGGCGGGCCAGACTCCGCTAATCAGGCCTTGGTCGGCGAGATAGCCAAGAATGGCCTGCGCACTGTCGACGCATTGCTCTCGTTCGGTGTCAGCCATACCGCGCAATTCGATGGTGGTGGCCACGCATGCCAGTGGAATATTGGCGTGCGCAAAGCGCTCGGCCAGGTGCAGCCAGGGAATCGCGCAGGCTTCATCGAAAGCGTTACCTCCCGCCGCCTCAGCCAGCAGGGCCACCTCAGCGTCCAGGCGGGCGGCCAATGAACTCAAGCGCGGCCAGTTTTGCGGCATTGCATACAGCAGCATGATCGACTCGAAGTCGCAGTGCAGGTCCAGCACCACATCGGCATCACAAGCATGCTGCATCAACAGTCGCCGCAAACCATCGAGCTCCGATGTCGCTGCCGGCAGGTGGGTGAGTGCGTCGCGCATGGCGCTACGGATCAGTGCGATGTTGGCGTTGGCATCCTCGCCCAACTGACCTTCCACTTGCTGCGCTACGGACTCAGTCAGTTCCGGGAAGTCGCGATTGAAATTCTTCCCGCTGGAGAACTCAAAGCGCCCCTGATGGGTGGCCTGGAACATCTGGGCAATACCAATCGGATTTGCCATCGGCACCAACTCGATTATCCCGTTCAGGCGACCTTGCTCTTCCAGTTCCTGCAGACGGCGCTTGAGCTCAACAGCGACGCGCATCCCCGGTAGCTCGTCGGCATGCAAGGAGGCCTGGATGTAGGCCTTGCGCGGTCCGCTGCCAAAACGAAACAGCGACAACTTTCGCTCTGTGCCCGAGGCACTCCACGGCAAAAGGTATTGAATGTGCTTCATAACGCTCCTTAGTGCTTGCGCGGTGCCAGATAGGCCAGCCAGCGGCGCTCGGCCAGTTTGAACAGACGAACCAGGATGAAGGTCAGGACCAGGTAGAGGAGGCCGGCCGTGATGAACGCCTCGAACGGCAGATAGAAGCGCGAACTGACGGTTCGCGCGGCGCCAGTGATGTCCACCAGCGTGACAATGGACGCCAGGCTGGTGGTTTGCAGCATCATCAATACCTCGTTGCTGTACTGCGGCAGCGCCCGGCGCAAGGCCGATGGCAGGAGGATGCGGCGGTACAAAGTCAGGCGCGACATGCCCATGGCTTTGGCGGCTTCGATCTCGCCATGGGCCGTGGACTTCAGACTGCCAGCCAGGAGTTCCGCGCTATAGGCGCTGGTATTGATCGCGAAGGCCAGGCACGCACAAAAGGTCGCGCTGGACAGGTAAGGCCAGAGCGCGCTTTGACGTACCGCTTCGAACTGCGCCAGCCCGTAATAGATCAGGAACAATTGCACCAGCATTGGGGTGCCGCGAATCACGTAGGTGTAGAGCCAGGCCGGGAAGTTGATCAGCGGTGAGCGGGAGACGCGCATCAGCGCCAAAGGAACCGCAAGCACCAGGCCAACGGCCAGGGAAATCAGCAGCACTTTCAAGGTCACCAACACGCCATTGAAATACAGCGGCAGGTTTTCCCAAATCAGGTTGTAGTCGAGAATCATGGGTGTGCTCCCAGTCACAGTTCGGCGGCTTTGATGCCGACCGAGTAGTGTTTTTCCAGATAGCGCAGCACCAGCAATGACACGCTGGTCAGCATCAAATAGAGCGCGGCAACCGCGAGGAAAAACGTGAACGGCTCATGGGTGGCGTCCGCTGCGTTTTTGGCTTTGAACATCATGTCCTGCAAACCGATCACCGAGATCAGCGCGGTGGATTTGGTCAGCACCAACCAGTTGTTGGTGAACCCGGGAATGGCGAAACGAATCATCTGTGGCACCAGAATCCGCCAGAACACCTGAGCGCCACTCATGCCATAAGCCGCGCCGGCCTCGCCTTGACCTTTGGGGATCGCCATAAAGGCGCCGCGAAAGGTTTCCGAAAGATAGGCACCAAAAATGAAGCCCATGGTGCAGACGCCGGCGATGAAGGGGTTGATGTCGATGTACTGGGTGTAACCGAGTGCGAGGGCCATGCGGTTCATCAGATCCTGGCCGCCGTAGAAGATCAGCAGGATCAACACCAGGTCAGGAATGCCGCGAATCAGGGTTGTATAGCCTTCGCCCAACACCGCCAGCCATTTAAACGGCGACAAACGAAAGGCCGCGCCGATCAGTCCCAGGGAAATGGCCAGGGTCATGGAAGTCAGGGCCAGATTAATGGTCAGCCAGGCGCCATCGAGAATGCTCGATCCGTAGCCGTGAAGCATGATGAAGTTCCTCAAGCGAGCGCCGGGAGGCGCACGAGACAAGCCAAAAGCGGCGCCCGCAAGGGGCCGGCGCCGGGGTTTCGGGTAGGGCTTATTCGCCGTAGATATCGAAGGCGAAGTACTTGCCCATCACTTGCTGGTACTTGCCATTGGCGCGGATCGCGTCAATCGCCGCACTCAAGCGCGCAACGTTCGCACTGTCGCCTTTGCGTACCGCGATCCCGGCGCCTCTGCCGAAGTATTTCGGGTCGTTGATGTCCGGCCCTACCAGTGCGAAATCTTTACCCAATGGTGTTTTGATAAAGCTCTCATCGGTGTTGACGATGTCTGCCAGCGTGGCGTCCAGGCGACCTGCAGCCAGATCGAGGAAGGCTTCATTTTGTGAGGAGTAGCGCACCACCTCGACGCCGACTTTCTCAAGCTGCTCGGTGGCGAAACGGTCATAGGTCGAGGAGCGTTGCACGCCGAGCTTCTTGCCTTTGAGATCGACCAGCGGGTCGTTGATCACGTTGCCGGCCTTCATCGCGAACTTGCCCGGCGTGTGGTAGTACTTTTTGCTGAAGTCGACCGACTTCATGCGGTCTTCAGTGATCGACATCGACGACAGCACCGCATCGATCTTGCGCACTTTCAGCGACGGGATCATGCCGTCGAATTCCTGGATGACCCACTCGCATTTGACCTTCATCTCTTCGCACAGCGCGTTGCCAATGTCGTAGTCGAAACCACTGACGTTGCCCTCTGGCGTCTTGAAGGAGAAGGGTGGGTAGGCGGCTTCGATACCGATACGCAAGCTGCTTTCGTCGGCGTGTGCCAGCAAGCTTGCGGCGCACAGTGCCAGAGCACCTAGAAGTTCTGTCTTGTTCATATTGTTGACTCCTTGGAGGGGGCGTTTGGGTGATACGAACGGCCGACCGATCTGGCGAGGTGGGCCGGTTTGCGAGACTATGATTGGCACACAATATTTCATAAATCAATATAGTGAAAAAAAACATATCAGAATGGGCGGCAAGTGGCAGTCCGGGGGAGAGGGTAATTACAGCGATGTATCACCGACCCCTTGAACGAAAACGGGCGCCGATAAGGCGCCCGTTTTTTCAGGTTCTTCAGGTCGGCTAGCGTATCGTTCGGAACGCCGCACGAAGTTCTTCGGTGAACAGCTGCGGCTGTTCCCAGGCCGCGAAATGACCGCCCTTGGCGGCTTGGTGGAAGTAGATCAAGTTGCGATAGGCGCGCCGGGCCCACGACTCGGGAGGGCAGTAGACGTCCTGTGGAAACACCGTGACGGCCACCGGCAATGAAATGTCAGCAGTCTTCTGGGCTGCCGAAAAAAGCGGGCTGCGTCCCATGTTCTCCCAGTAGAGCCGTCCTGCGGAGGCAGCGCTGTTCGTGAGCCAGTACAGTGTGATGTCGTCCAACACCTCATCTTTCGTCGGTGACTGTTGAGGGTCGGCGCCGTATGTCCACTGGGCGAAACCTGGGTGCACGAGCATAAGCGCCGCCAGGAATACCGGGGAGTCGGATACGCCGTAGCCCATCATTTGTGGCCGCGCGGCCATCATTGCGCTGTAAGCCAGATTGCCCTGTTTGACGAGCGTGGCGAGGGCGTCGAAGGTCGCGCGCTCCTTCTCGGAAAATTCCGCTGGCGCGGGACCTCCGGCAGCGAGCGCCGCGACCGCTTCCGGCGGTACTGTGGCTGGCAAGTTAAGGTGAATGCCAAGCAAGCCGGGCGGAGCCTGGCGCGCCATTGCGCTGGTAATCGGAGCACCCCAGTCGCCACCCTGGGCGACGTAATGGGTGTACTCAAGACGTTGCATCAGTTGCGCCCAAACCTGCGCGATAGCGTCCGGGTCCCAACCGGTGCCATTCGGCTTGCCGGAGAAACCGTAGCCTGGAATCGACGGAATCACGACGTCGAATGCATCGGTGGCATTGCCCCCGTGCGCTGTCGGATCAGTGAGCGGCCCGATGACTTTGAGGAACTCGAGCACAGAACCTGGCCAACCGTGGGTCATGAGCAGCGGCATCGCGTTCGGGTTTGGCGAGCGAACCCAGATGAAGTGGATGTCTACGCCATTGAGGGTGGTTGTGTACTGCGGCAAGGCATTGAGCTGCGCTTCGACCTTGCGCCAGTCGTAGTCTGTGCCCCAATAGCGAACCAGCTCTTGTAGCTTGGCCAGTTGTGCGCCTTGAGAGCGATCGGTCACCGTTTCTTTGTCCGGCCAACGTGTCGCTGCAATTCGATTGCGCAGATCGACAAGCTCCTGTTGCGGAACATCGACGTGGAAGGCGCGGATGGATTTGCTGCTGTCGGCGTCAGCGGCGCTGATGAAGGGCGAAACAGCAAGTACGATAGCCGTCGCAATGGCGGCGAGTACGGATGAATGCTTGATCATCATTTCCTCACTTGAGGGCCATGATGAATGTGTCCGACAACCTTCATCATGAGAGGCGTATCGAGGTAGAACCTGTCACTGAGGCTGCTCTTGATCTTGAGGTCGCGCAACAGTGTTTTTATGGAATGACCCAAACACTTTCTCATGCACTCCCGGGTTCATGCCGGGAAGCATGCCGGGCTCGATGGTCAGGTAATCCGTCTCGGAACTGATGTGCAGGATTTCCAGCAGCGATCGTGAAAGCGATCCGAATCGCGCAACCAGCGGTTCGGCCCCGGCGATGAGCCGCATGTACCGCTCATCGCCGAGTCGTAAAATAATCTTTGACATGATTGGGGCTTTGGCTGAGTATTAATACATCGTATGCGATCAGATCGAAAGCGATAACAATCAACCACAACCTTTGCCGTTGGAGATTCAGCCATGAACACCGGAAGCCGCTACACAATCTCTCACTTCAGCGATCACGCTTCCCATAGTCACAACGGCAACAACTGGATCACTGCCTCCGCTGATTGATAAAAGGCATTTTTTTACTTATACGCATCGCATGCGATTTTATCGCGCAAATATGAAATCCCGAGGAAACATCCATGAGCAAAATCGAAAAAGTACTGGCTACCGGCAAAACCCACACCACCCACAGCGGTGTCGGTGGCCATAACGGCAACCTTGATATCGTATTGTCGTCCCCCGGTTCCGCCCAACCGACCCACCTGTTTACCGCCACCCAGCCGCACCCGAAAGCCGAACAACTGTTCGCCGGTGCGTGGTCGGCCTGCTACACCGCGGCAGTAGGGCTAGTGGCCCAGGAGCGAAATATCGTGTTGCCAGCGGATCTGTCCGTCGACATCGAAGTCGACCTGGGCCAGACTGGGACGGCCTATTTCCTTCAGGCCCGACTGACCCTGCGCGTGCCGGGGCTGGCACACGATGTTGCGACCGAACTGGCGCACATCGCCGATTCCATCTGCCCTTACTCCAAAGCAACACGCGGCAATATCGACGTTGCCCTGAACGTTATTACGGCGTGAATCCTGGATGTGTCACTAATATCGCGTGCGATACAAGCGCATGCGAACAGCGCAAACTATAAACCTGAAGGAAATCATCATGAGCAAGATCGAGAAAGTACTCGTCAGCGGTAAAACCCACACAACCCTGAGCAGTGCAGGCAGCACCTCGCGCGGGCATAACGGCAACGTGGACATCGAACTGTCATCGCCCGGCGGCGCACTGGCACACGCGTTTACGGGCGTTCAGCCGCACCCGAAAGCCGAGCAACTGTTCGCCGGAGCGTGGTCGGCCTGCTACATCGCAGCAGTGGGGCTGGCGGCCCAGCAGATGAAGGTGACATTGCCGGCCGATACGGCCGTCGACATCGAAGTCGATCTGGGTCAGACCGGCGCGGCCTACTTCCTCCAGGCCCGACTGACTCTGCGTGTGCCGGGTCTGGAAGAGGGGGTAGCGACCGAACTGGCGCACAACGCCGATGCAATCTGCCCTTACTCCAAGGCAACACGCGGCAACATTGATGTTGCCATTAACGTCCTTACCGCTTGATGCACCGAACAGCCGGCTCACCAGGGGCATCCCTGGTGAGCGGGTCAGATAACAACGGCAGAAGGGTTGGCACTTCCGATACCATCGCATGCGATGTATAGTCGAGCCTTACAACCCCAAACGTCTTTGGCCACAGAGAATGATCATGAAACCCGCTAAGAAGACTTCCGCCCTCGATCTCAAGCTTTCTGACTTCCTCTGTTTTGCGGTCTATTCCTCCAACCTCGCCTTTGGCAAGGCTTACAAGCCTATGCTCGAACGGCTCGGCCTGACTTACACGCAATACATCACTCTTGTTGCGCTGTGGGAGGAAGACAACCAGACCGTTGGCAGCCTTGGCGAAAAGCTGTTCCTGGAATCCAATACCCTCACGCCAATCCTGAAGAAGTTGGAGGCGATGGGTTATTTGCTGCGCCAGCGCGACCCGGAAGATGAGCGGCAAGTGCGGATCAGACTCACAAAAGAGGGGCGACAACTGCGTGAAGGCCTGACCGAAGATGGCTTTCCGCAAACCGGACTTGATCCCGAAGACTTCGTACAAATGCAGAAGGCTATTGTGAAACTGCGGAACAATCTCATCCGCACGACGAAAGACAGGGAGTAAGTGGCAGGGAGTGCATTGAGCGACCAGCAGGGTCGCTCAAATTCAAGTTGGCGTTAAAAAAGAACGTAGGCAGATGCCGTTGTTTGATTCAGGTCGATATCGCCGACCTCCAGTACTTCATATTCCGCGCGGATGCCAATGTTGCGGAATACATCAAACTCAATGCCCGCACCGTAGGTCAGATCCACGCCAGTGTCATCATCGCTGGCATTGCCATCAGCATCCCAGGCGTGAGCACCGACGCTACCGAAAACTCGCAGCCGGTCTCCCAGCGGAAAACCGATATGGGCGGCGGCCTGAACAGATTTGCCATCGAAATCAAGATCCTTGTCCTCGAATTGGCCGAGATCAACGAAGGCACCTTCAAAGGCCAGATAACCGTTGAGACGATAGCCGGCAAAAACCTTATAGCTGTTGTCTTCATCGCTCAGGTGAGATTTGTCGGTTTCAATGTTGGTTACGCCAGCTCCAAGATACAAACCTTTGTCGTCCGCGAGTGCCTGAAAAGACAGCAACGAAAGCAGAGTAGCGCAGGCAAGGTTGCGAAATAGCATGTGAGGTGGAGTCCTTCTACAGGTTGTCGATTGTGAGGTGTTCGCCAAGAATTTGGGTGACTGCGCAGATTGATAGAAGTCATTGATTTATATTTATGGGTTACTTCAATCAGTCTGAGGATTGAGGCTCACAGGGCATTGAAAGAAACGTCTTGCCAACGCATGTGCGGGGAGTTCTTTAGAAAATAACCAACCTTGAGCCAACAACATGCCTTCTGAAGCGAGGTGCGGTAGTTGTTGTTGAGTTTCGACACCCTCGGCGACGACCTCGAGCTTTAGCGCTTTGGCAATGTGGGTGATGTGTCGCCACAAGGCGTCCTTGGCGGCGATTTTGTCCTTCGTGATGAATGAGCGATCTATCTTCAGCATGTCGACAGGCACTGACTCGATGAACGAGAGGCTGGAATAGCCCGTGCCAAAGTCATCAATGGCAATCCGATGCCCGCACGCCCGAAGTCGGTGCAATTGAATGGATGCACTTTCATGGTCTAACAAGGCTCTTTCCGTGACTTCAAAGGCGATGGCAGACGCCGGTAGGTTGTACGTAGCCATGATGCTGGCGACAAAGTCTGGAAAGGTTGAATCGAGAATGTCTTGAGCGGAAAGATTCACCGCAATGTAGAAATCCTTGCATGCCCAAAAATAGGTGCTGTAATCCTCCGCGACCTGGCGCATGACCGAGCGCGTAAGCTCGCAAATCCAATCGGACTTCTCTGCCGCCGCGATGAATACATCCGCCGGAATAGCGGCTCCTTTGAGGCTCCAGCGAGACAGCGCCTCGGCGCCGACCAGATGTCCTGTCCTCAAATTAACAATAGGCTGGTAGTGAACGTTCAGTTTGTTCGCTCTTGTGGCCTTGCGTAACTGAACGACGGTGGAGGTGTAATAGCTGTGAATCCGCCATGCGATGTAGACCAACGCTTCCAGCATGAACGCCAGAACAACGAACAACTTCCATCTGAGCGCTGTCAGGTCACTCAGCGCAACTGAGAGGACTGAGATCAGTTCGTTACGGTTGTTGGGAAAGGCGACATAGGCTTTGTCTGTCGTGGTAACTAGTTCTTCAAGGGGGAACGGCTCTTGCAACTTCAGGGGCTGGCGGTTCATAGAGGTAATGGACGCCATACCGCCTGGACCGCGCAGGTCCAATTGCACCTCTTCCGGAAGGTTCATATTGTCCAGAAGTATTTCCTTGTTGACCCAAACGTAAGCTGATTGCTGCGAAATAATGATGAAGTCTGTATCCGCGGAGGTGGCCTGGTCGGAACTGATCTCATAGGTTCGCCCTTTAACCAGGATCCGGTTGCTTTCGTTTCCCGCTGACACCGATGTGATTTTTTGCCCGTAGGATGAGCAGATCCTGCCATTCTCAAGTTGGACTGCCGCTTGATAAATAAATCGAAAGTTCTTCACCGTGTCCGCTATTTGTGAGTACTGCTCACCGGAGCATTCCTGGCTTGAACGATCAAAACGGCTGAGGGCTTCCAGTGCTTTATCGATTTGCGTGTTGGGTTCGACTTGAGCGGCACTGAAATCGTCGTGAACGTTATTCAAGCGCTGCTCAAAAATATTCTCTGCAAGCTGCCCGGAACAAAACCATGCGATTGAACCCGCTGCAGCCATTGCGCATAAAGCTAAGGTGTATTTTCTAAACGAGGCTTTATACGCTGCGATCATAAAAACTCCGGAAAACATTATTTGACTTGGCGAGACCTGACTTGGGAAGTAGCAGTCGGGGAGATTAACCGTCAATCAACCAGGCTAACGCGACACCACACAAGTAGGCAGCAAGACAAAAGATGATTTTCTGTTTGAGCGGCAGTGAGTTTAATCGATAGCGCATACTTATCCCCTTGAGTTAGAAATAAGAAATAGTGGCAATTAAGAGGGATGAATGAAAATTATTGATCGTTATTTTTGATGTTTCTGTTGCTCAAAGGTGCGTCAGCTGCAGGGCATGAAAAGTCCTGCAGCGATCCGCATGAGTCAGATTTTTCTCGATCAAGAGTTGTGCCGCCGTGGCTTTAAATATTCAGCGGCTGGAGGATGCCAGTTTTGCAGAGTTGCGCCTGGCCGTTACTGAAGGGGTTTCACCGTAAGCGTCATGATACGCCTTGGAAAAACGGCTTAAATGGTGGAAGTTCCAATACATTGCGGTTTCGGTAACCGTTGGCCAGGTTTTACGGATCAAGTCTCGGCGGACATTGGCGAGTCTTAAATTTCTTACGTAGGCGATCGGCGAAATACCGAATGTTTCGACGAAGCCATGATGCAAAGTGCGAGTTGTCGTTTCAAGCTGTTTTACCAGCGCCTTCATGCTAAGCGCCTTTTTCGTGTTTTTGTGAATGTATTCTATTGCTTTTATTGCGACCGTTCTTCTCGTCGGAACTTTAAGCGCCAAGGTACCAACAGGTGTCAGCGCCTGAAGTAGCGAAATCAATAGCGCACTTTCAATGGCTGAAACTTCTGAGCAGCCACGTTGTTTTAAAGGCGGGTCATTGACGTTCACGCAGTAGGCGTTGATGGCCTGAATGGCAGATTGCATTAATTTGAAATTGGCAGCCTGAAAGCGGTGTTCCTTTCGATAGGCAAGAACATCGACAGTTGAGTGATTTTCGAGGCACTGCTCGTAATGTTCCAAAGTCGTGGTCAGGGTAAAAAGAGTTTCATTCGGTTCGCAGGTGTAATGCACGGGTTCACCGCTATACAGCACGATGATTTCGTTAGGGCGCAATTCATGATTGTTTACAGTTGGCCGACCTACAGAAGCCTGTGAAATGGCAAAGGTTACAAAGCCATCAGGAACAGAGCTAATGAGCGTGATCGCTGAATCAAATTCCAGTCTGCTGCATTGGAGTCTCGGGCTATGAATGAGCTTATGCTGCCGAATGCTTGCTTGATGCTCTGATGGGGTGAGGCTCATCTCCCAGCGACCAATCGTTCTATTGGAGTTGTCCGCAGGAGTAGAGGTTATATGAAAGACTTCATCAGGGATGCTCATGGAATTTAACGCTCTTCAACTAAATGGATTGTGCCAGGCAATGGCTGTCAGGGGCGGCGGTGTCAGTAGCTAAAGAAACCCGATCGAGAGAGTTTGACGAGTGATCCATTTGACCGCTCCTTGACAGCGACGCCCGGAAAACCAGACGCTGAGATTTAACAATCTTGTTACTCCCAAATCCTCTCATTCGGGGTATGGGCTAGGAGGCAACGACACTTGAAACGATTTCGATGTCGTTATCATTTGTTTTAGGCATCGATGTCAATGACTCGGGTATGAGCTCCAACGCCGCTGAAAATACGTACGCATCGCTTATGGGTAAATCCAGCAGGCTTTGAAGTTTGCCCGGCGCTATTTTCGAACCAAAGATGGCCGTTTTTTCACTTGTTGGGCCGAGGGCAGCTGCATCAAAGGCAAAAAAATCATCAGCACGATAGTCTGTGCAAATCTTGTAACGAGATTTTTCATCGTTCAGCATTTTTTGATTGCTTTCGATGCGTATCTGGTCGGCGCTGCAAGGTTCCTCGTCATAGGCCATGGCCTTGAGAGAAAGCAGTACACCGAACGATGCGGTTGCGAAGTTTTTTAGCTGCATTGACGTGCTTTCCTTATTAATGATTTTTCAGGCAGAGCAGAGTGTCAGCCGCATCACCGCCACGGCTTGGCCTGTGGATAGTCGTGCTCCCAGGCGACTTATGAAAGTCAAAAACTCATATTTGGGATGCTCAAGTAGCCGCTCTATTCGCAGATGACGGCCCGAGCACTTATCAAAGCGGGGTGAGCGAAAACGCTTGTCGCTCATTGGTAAAGTTTTGTGTGGGAGGAGGGAGTGGATTATCAGCTTCTCCCTCGTCGCCATGGAATTCATTCTCGGCGTGGATTTTCAAGTGCGACAGTTTCAGCTTTTCGTTCGGACTGACTTCTATTTCATAGAATTCAATTTCCGTGCTGCCGGTAGAGTACTMATCGTGAGCCAGCGAATGCAGGGGTATTGCAGCCAGAGACAGAGCTGCCAGGATCTTGGTTATCATCGAATTGACGGCTCGCAAAAAGTGTATGTTTTCCCCTGGTATCTCAGGGAAAGGTGTTTTAAACGAAACATAACTTGACCGAATGTCATGAGGCTTGTTTGGAGAAGTGCAGAGCCGGCTATCTGCTGAGTGGCAGAAGGCACGGCGCTTGGAATTTTAGAGGGGCGACTTTGAAGGGGGAGGGCGTTTGATTCAAATTAGTAATTATTATTTTTTGTTTGAACCAACTTCATTGGACTCAGGTACATCAATGCCTGTGTCAGGTCAAATTGACGTGAAGGCCTTTCTGGAGATGGATTAGTGGTTCATGCAACGCAAACGGCCAAGTTCATGCACATAGAAACAGACGGCGTTTTTTTCGGCGGTAGGGATAAGCTCGTAATTTAAAACGGCCCCTTCCTGCAACACATATTGGCGTCTGAAAAAAAGATCCGGCGTCTTCTCAATGGCGAACAGTTCGTTGTCCTGGCTAAGTTTGACGCTGCTGATTTTTATCTGAACGTGATGATTGCTTTCCCGGATGACATCCGCGGAGATAGTTGCATTACGAATTTTTCCGTTCAGGCTTTCCAGAGTGGTTTGTGTCAGCCGACCGTGGCCAATGGTTAGATATTCTTCAGTGTTGAGTTGGTTGGAATCTTCAAGCCATTGACGGGTAATGGTTTGATAACTGATATTTTCCATGTAGTAGGACGGCGAATAGTTCAACGAAAAAATACAGGCGGCGTTGATGATGCCAAGCACTATCCAGTGTGAAATTGCAGGTATTTTTGGCTTCATAGGGTTGCCTCCAAACATTGCTGGATAATCAATGCGAGGTCTTTTTGGTTGCTGTTCAATTGTAAGTTTGCAGTGCTTAGGTCCGGGCGAACACATGAAACGGAATAGTTTGATTTAAACAAATTCAACCAGACCTGCCCTTTCAAATTAGGTGAAAACTGTTGTACCTGCTTAGCTGACAGATCCCTCAGTGTTTCAGCTTCCGCGACACTGTGGCCAACGGCATGGATGACTAATTCGTTCTGTTTAACGCTGGAGATTTCTATTTTGGGTGTGTCGAATCCAGAGTGGAAACCAGTGAAGGCGCATACCCCCAAGGTCAATACATAGCCGACTGACTGGATTTTTGTAATGTAAGTTGATTTTTTAGTTTCCGCTGGGCGCACCAGAATTTCATCGGTTTTTGTTGGCGCAGGCTCTTCAATGGCAGGCGCAACAGGTTGCCCGGCTTCTTCTGCGGGCGTCGGCAAGTCTGCCTGTGCATCGACGACATAGTGACGGTTGAAGCAATATCCTCTTCGAGGAACCGTCATCAAAATCTCATGGTCCCGACTGTCGTTGAGAATGTTTCTAAGGGAGAAAACAGCCTGATTCAAACTGCCCGATGCAACGACGCGGTCATTCCAGGTGTAGTCGATGATCTCTTCACGGCTTTTGGTCTGACCGGGTTCCTTGAGCAGCAGGTCCAGTAGACGGGATTCAGCTCTACCTATCGTGGAGTTTTGTACATCTCCATAGGGTGTCGTGATGGAAAGCAAGGCGGTGTCTGGGTCGAAAAGAGCCATGGCACCATTTTTCAACTTGAAGGCGTAGTGCATGGGGGTCCTCCGTTCAGGTGGTTCTGGCTGAGTATAGAGACGGTTTTGATAGGCTGGATTTGACGCGTTACAGTCTTGCCGGAGAGATGAAAGGCTATGAGCGGGCAAGCGCAGAAGGTGCAGAGTGAGCCACTAGACAGTGCTGGAAAAGCCCATCAAAAATATCACTGGAATCAAGCAAGGGTAATCCACGGGGTTTCAATCGGGGGCAATGATGATGCTGGGTACGCGTCATTCGCGCTATCCGAAAAGTGCGAGGCCGGGGGCGGGACGGCCTACTATTTTAACTTAATGTTGCACTTCGGCTGAACTGATTCCCATTTGCGCGACAGGCTTTGATTGTCACTTTACGCGCTTGATCGCGCTTGCAAATTATCAATGACAACGGATTGGCGCGCCTCAAATGGCTAACAATCATTTTTGATACTTATTAACTTTGCATCAGGTTCACGGCAGTTTTAAATGGTTTTTGAGGAGCGTGGACGCAAACTGCTTTCGTGGTTTGTTTGTCGTGGCGCAAACGATCCTCACCTCTCGTTTCATATCCCTTTGCCCCACGTCCCTTCATTGCGGACGTGGGGTTTTTTTATGTCTTGTTGCGCCGCGTATAGAGCCCCATGAGGGTGACGGAGGCTGAACCAGCGCTCCCAGGCCCGGGAGGTTGAAGACGCGCCTCCAGGCCATTGGAGGCGGATAGTTGAGTGAGTGCAGGTGAGGGCAGGGCAGGTGTAGGGAAGGGAGAAAACGATTTCAGAGGGAGGGAGAAACGTGGGGGGGCGCTCATGACCGGGTAATTACATCGACTCATCTGTGACGCTGTAGCGTTAACCTGCCACTTTGCGTGTGCACCCAGGACACCAAGGTGTCTTTCAGGACTACAGGCATTCCAGTGCGGCGCGCTCGAAGCTGGAGGGCATGAAGGTTGAGACGAGCAGTTGACGCTCGTACAGATAAACCTTGCCACCCTTTTGTGTCTTGTAAGTCTCAAGCACTTTGTCTACGGCTACTTTACTCGACACCACGACCCTGGAACTGCGCTCGCTGTGGGACACGGCAGGATCGAGTTCATGGT
>NZ_JBFUBK010000023.1:0-60681 GCF_056405815.1 Pseudomonas sp. P1_F1_2
GCTTCACACCAATAATCACTGTGGGAGCGGGCTGCTTCACACCAATAATCACTGTGGGAGCGGGCTTGCCCGCGAAGGCGGCAGTCCAGTCACCACTTATGTTGGAACCAAAACAATGCCTGCCTTGACCACCTACCAAACCCGCATCATCCCCGACTGGGTCGATTACAACGGCCATCTGCGCGATGCCTTCTACCTGCTGATTTTCAGCTACGCCACCGATGCACTGATGGACCGCCTCGGGCTCGACAGCAACAGCCGCGACGCCAGCGGCCACTCGCTGTTCACCCTGGAACTGCACCTCAATTACCTGCACGAAGTGAAGCTCGACGCCGATGTCGAGGTGCATACGCAAATCATTGGCCACGACAGCAAACGCCTGCACCTCTATCACAGCCTTCATCTCGTGGGCGATGACAAGGAACTGGCCGGTAACGAGCAGATGCTGCTTCACGTCGACCTTGCCGGGCCGCGATCCGCACCGTTCAGCGAACTGTCGCTGAGCAAGCTGCAAGCCATCGTCGCCGACCAGGAAGAATTGCCCACCCCCGAATACATTGGCCGAGTGATCGCATTACCCCCAAAAAAATAACAAGGAGATCGCCATTGAACACCGCCACTGCTTTTGCCGACTTCCGTACTTATCCGTTGATCAGCGCGCTGGCTGGCGTGCAGGCCGTGGCGGATCGTGTACTGGTGAAGTGGGCCGATGAACGCGTCAGCCCCTTTCATCACCAATGGTTGCGGGACAACTGCCCGTGCCCGCAATGCGTCTACACCGTGACCCGTGAGCAAGTGCTGGAGATCGTTGATGTCGCCGAAAACCTGATGCCCAGCGGGGCGATCATCGATGCCCAAGGTTGCCTGTGCGTCGATTGGCAGGACGGCCACTTCAGCCGCTTCGACCCCGGCTGGTTACGCGCCCACGCCTATGACGACGAGTCCCGCGCCGAGCGGCAGGCCGGCAAACCCAAAGCCAGGCTTTGGCACCACGATTTGCAGTTACCGGTGTTCGAGTATCAGGCGTTGATGAACGACAACGACGCCCTGCTGCAATGGCTGCTGGCGGTGCGCGACATCGGTTTGACTCAAGTTCGTGGCGTACCCACCGAGCCGGGCTCATTGAAGCCAATAGCCCAGCGCATATCGTTCATCCGCGAAAGCAATTTCGGCGTGTTGTTCAATGTGCAATCCAAGGCCGATGCCGACAGCAACGCCTACACCGCTTTCAACCTGCCATTGCACAGCGATCTGCCGACACGGGAGCTGCAACCGGGGCTGCAATTTCTGCATTGCCTGGTCAATGACGCCGAGGGCGGCGAGAGCATTTTTGTCGACGGGTTTGCCATCGCCGAGGCCTTGCGCCAGGAGGACCCCGATGCGTTCCGGAGCCTGTGCGAAATCCCCGTGGAATTTCGCAACAAGGACCGTCACAGCGACTATCGCTGCCTGGCGCCGATCATCGCGCTGAATGCGCTCGGGCACGTATCGGAAATCCGCATGGCGAACTTTTTGCGCGGGCCGTTCGATGCTTCGGTGGAGCAAATGCCCAAGCTCTACCAGGTCTACCGGCGCTTTATCGCGATGACTCGTGAGCCGAGATTCCGGCTGATGCAAAGGCTCAATCCCGGTGAGCTGTGGTGCTTCGACAATCGCCGCACCCTCCACGCCCGCAATGCGTTTGATCCCGCTACCGGCGCCCGGCATTTCCAGGGTTGCTATGTCGACCGGGATGAATTGTTGTCGCGCATTCTGGTGTTGCAACGTTAGACCGCGTCATCGTTCATCGCGGGCAAGCCTTGCTCCTACAGGATATGGGTTCAAGCCCGCCCTTGCAGGAGCAAGGCTTGCCCGCGATGGTGCCAGTACAAACACCGCGCAAATCCCTGATTCACAGGCAAAAAAAACCCCGATCAAGCCGTGACAAGATCGGAGCTGAGGAGGGTACTGTTGAGGAGCCGTTGCGCGAGGGTGACCAAACCTTCGTGAAGCGAGCTGGGTCCAGTGTGCCCACTCCCGAGTCGGGCAAGTTAGCCGAAAACGACCTGTTCATAGGTATTGCGGCCATTGCGACAAATCGCCCTTGCCGCCACTTCATCCCCCTACGAGAATCGAGCCAAGACACCGTTCCCTGAAGAAGGATTGCGTCATGATGCACGCCGATTTGATTGACCAGGAAGATCTGTTGGGCCAGCTGAAGTCATTGGGTTTTCAAGTCCCGAGCGGCTCTACAGCCGAACAGGCTTGCGAGTGTGCGGTACGAGGTTTGAACAATGAGCGGGCAAATACGCTACGCACCATGGTCAAGCAGATGTACACCAGCAGCGCGACCATCCTGCCGGCCGTGCGCCAGGCGATCGACAGGCAATTGCTGCCAGCCTTGGCGGAGTATCAGCAGAACCATCGAACCTGACAAACCGCCTTCGCGAGCAAGCCCGCTCCCACATTCGACCGTATTCCTTCTGAAAGAACGCGGTCGAATGTGGGAGCGGGCTTGCTCGCGAAGGACGCGCCTCGGTTTAGAGCCTCACACTGGCAAACGTCGACTCGTTACGCGCCTGACTCAGCGCAGACAACGGGCCGGACAACGGCGACAACACCAGAGCTTGCGGCAGCGGCATCATCGCCACCTGTTGCGTGGTGTTGGAACCGACGCGCTCGTCACGTGGTGGAATGCCGAAGTATTCGCGGTAGCACTTGGAGAAGTGCGGCGTGGAAACAAAGCCACACACCGACGCCACTTCGATGATCGACATCGGCGTTTGCTTGAGCAACTGCCGGGCACGGATCAGGCGCAGCTTCAGGTAGTAGCGCGATGGCGAGCAGTGCAGGTATTTCTGGAACAACCGCTCCAGCTGACGACGCGAAACGGCGACATACACCGCCAGTTCGTCGAGGTCGATCGGCTCTTCGAGGTTGGCTTCCATCAGCGCAACGATTTCCTGCAACTTTGGTTGATTGGTCCCGAGCATGTGCTTGAGCGGCACGCGCTGGTGGTCCTGCTCGTTGCGGATACGTTCATAGACAAACATTTCCGAGATCGCGGCGGACAGTTCACGCCCGTGATCGCGGCTGATCAGGTGCAGCATCATGTCCAGTGGCGCGGTGCCGCCGGAGCTGGTGAAACGGTTACGGTCCAGGGTGAACAGGCGCGTGCTCATGGCCACACGCGGGAACGCTTCCTGCATCGAAGCCAGGCATTCCCAGTGCACGCTGCAATCAAAACCGTCCAGCAGGCCGGCGCACGCCAGGGCCCAACTGCCGGTGCAGACGGCGCCAAGACGACGCGACTGACGCGCCTGGCTTTGCAGCCATGACACGTGCTCTCGGGTGACAGTGCGTTGGATACCGATACCGCCGCAAACGATGATGGTGTCCAGGGCGGGCGCTTTGTGCATGGAGCAGTCGGGGGTGATCTGCAAGCCGTCACTGGCCCAGACCTGGCCGCCGTCGACGGTGATTGTGGTCCAGCGATACAGCTCGCGACCGGACAATTGGTTGGCCATGCGCAGGGGTTCTACGGCAGAGGCCAGAGAAATCAGCGTGAAATTGTCCAGCAGCAAAAAGCCGATGGATTGAGGCGCACGGTTCTGGGGTTGGGCCCCGGAGTTGAACGTCGTCATCGCGGTATCTCCTCACACAAAGCGGGTGATGGCCTCAGGCGGAGGCTCTTTTTATTGCCATCGTTCTCGCGTGGGAGACGGGCTTTGTAATGACAGAGCAATTGCCATGCCTATTTTTGAATGTGCGTTCAATAACTCCTGAAAACGACGTCGCGGCATGTCTATATAAGCTGCGCAGCGAAGGGCGGATACAAGTGCCATTATCGACGGCAAACGCTCGGCCCTGTTGGGCGTGAGCAAATCGGTAGCACTTGTGGGAACAGGGCTGCGATGTGCTGCGAGAGAGTGTCACCGCAAGCACGGGTGACGGGCGGTCAGGGCCGGTTTGGATCCCTGGGTTTGGCAACGCCGCTTATCTATAAGCGACGCTCCAAAACGTGGCGTGTTTGGGTGCAGGTGTTCATTTAGCGCGCAGTTTTGACTGGTCTACAGCTATCGCGAGCAAGCGTTGCTCCTACAGAAGCTCGGCGTGCCCATATCTCGTGATCGACATCAAACCTGTAGGAGCAAGCTTGCTCGCGATTGGGTCTACTCGGTCTCAGCACTCAACCGCGCTCACCGCCAACCCACCGCGCGAAGTCTCTTTATATTTGTCATGCATATCGGCGCCGGTATCACGCATGGTGCGAATCACCCGGTCCAGCGAAATGAAGTGCTGACCATCACCACGCAGGGCCATCTGCGCCGCGTTGATCGCTTTCACCGCGGCAATCGCGTTGCGCTCGATGCACGGCACTTGCACCAACCCGCCCACCGGATCGCAGGTCAGGCCGAGGTTATGCTCCAGGCCGATCTCGGCAGCGTTGCACAGCTGTTCCGGCGTAGCGCCGAGAATCTCCGCCAACCCGGCCGCCGCCATGGCGCAGGCCGAGCCGACTTCGCCCTGGCAACCGACTTCGGCGCCGGAGATCGAAGCGTTCTTTTTGCACAAGATCCCGACCGCTGCGGCACCAAGGAAGTAGTCGACGACATTGGCGTCGGTCACCGCCTCGCTGAATTTCATGAAGTAATGCAATACCGCCGGAATGATCCCCGCCGCACCGTTGGTCGGTGCCGTGACCATGCGGCCGCCGGCGGCGTTTTCTTCGTTGACCGCCAGGGCGAACAGGTTGACCCACTCCATGGCGCTCAAGGTCGAGCCGATCACGTTGGGTTTACCCAACTCCTGCAAGCTGCGGTGCAACTTGGCAGCGCGACGACGCACATTGAGGCCGCCAGGCAGGATGCCTTCGTGCTTGAGGCCCTGGTCGACACAATCTTGCATGGCGCGCCACAGCGTCATCAGGCCGGCGCGAATTTCTTCTTCACTGCGCCACACTTTCTCGTTGRCCATCATCAGTTCAGCCACCCGCAGATCGTGCTTTTTGCACAGTTCCAACAGCTCGGCGGCGCTGGAGAAATCGTACGGCAACACGGTGCGGTCAAGATCGACCACGCCACTGGATGCCTGGGCTTCATCCACGACAAAACCACCGCCGACGGAATAGTAGGTGTCGCGATGCAACTCGCCGTGATCGCCTTCGACAATCAGGGTCATGGCATTGGGGTGGAACGGCAGGTTTTCGTCGATCAGGCGCATGTCCCGGGCCCAGATGAAGGGCACCGACAAGCGACCATCGAGTAGCAACATGTGGGTTTCGCGCAGGGTTTCGATACGGATGCCGATTTGCGACGGGTCGATTGCGTCCGGCCACTCGCCCATCAGGCCCATGATCACCGCGTTGTCGCTGCCGTGACCAATGCCGGTAGCTGACAGCGAACCGTACAACTGGACTTCGACACGCCGTACTTGCTCCAGCAAATGCTTGTCACGCAGCGATTCAACAAACAGCGCGGCGGCCCGCATCGGCCCCACGGTGTGCGAACTGGAAGGGCCGATGCCGATTTTGAACAGGTCGAAAACACTGATAGCCATGACTGCCGAACTCCTGGATGTGCCGACTCCAGACGCAAAAGCGCCCAGTGGCGGAGCTGCTACGCTCAAGCTGCAATCCGCCGAGATGGCCGCATCATCAAGCTTTTGCCAGGTTGTTCGACGTCTCACACCGACGCACTCATGCTCACTAACGCCGCGTGTCTTTTACGTCGCGTTTTCGCCGTTTTTTTGCGGATCAGAGGGGGAAAGAGGGCTGAAAAAAGCTGTAAACGACGTCACCGACACTGGATGCGACCATCCCTGTACTGGATACGACGCACCCTGTAGGCGTCAGATTTTCAGTGGTACATGATCGTATCGACTCGATTGCAAGGCGCCGGGGTAGAGCTGTCTCCAAAACGCCATCCAACCGCAACCTATAAGTGCGGTGGTCCAGTCGGAACACTGCCAAAAAAAACACCAAGGAGTCCATCCATGAAAGGTTCCCCGTCGTTGTTGTTGGCCGCCATGCTGAGTCTGCCGTTACTGGCTCAAGCTGCTGAACCCGCTCAGTGCAGCACCGTAAACTTCTCCGATGTCGGCTGGACCGACATTACCGCGACAACCGCCACCACCAGCGTCGTGCTCAACGCTCTCGGCTACAAGACCAAGACCACCATGATTTCCGTGCCCGTGACCTACAAGTCCCTGGCCGACGGCAAGAACATGGACGTGTTCCTCGGTAACTGGATGCCGACCATGGAAAACGACATCAAGGCCTACCGCGATGCCGGCACCGTGGAAACTGTGCGCACCAACCTCAAGGGTGCCAAGTACACCCTCGCCGTACCTCAAGCCCTGTATGACAAGGGTCTGCATGACTTCGCCGACATCGCCAAATTCAAGAAAGAGCTCGACGGCAAGATCTACGGCATCGAGCCTGGCAACGACGGTAACCGTCTGATCCAGAGCATGATCGACAAGRACGCCTTCGGTCTCAAGACCGCCGGCTTCAAAGTCGTCGAGTCCAGCGAAGCCGGCATGCTGTCCCAGGTCGACCGCGCACAGAAACGCGACACCGCCGTGGTCTTCCTCGGCTGGGCGCCGCACCCTATGAACAAGCGCTTCAAGATTCAATACCTGACCGGTGGTGACGACTTCTTCGGCCCCGACTTCGGTGCCGCCACCGTGGCAACCAACACCCGCAAGGGCTATGCCCAGGAATGCGGCAACGTGGGGACTCTGTTGAAAAACCTGGAGTTCACCGTCGACATGGAAAGTGAACTGATGGGCAACATCCTGGACGACAAGATGAAGCCTGACGCGGCCGCAAAGGCCTGGCTTAAAAAGAATCCACAGGTGCTCGATACCTGGCTCGCTGGCGTGACCACCATTGACGGTAAACCTGGCCTGGAGGCCGTGAAAGCCAAACTGACGCCTTGAATTAGGGAGCACCGTTTATGCCGGGCGGCGTACGCCGTCCGGGCTGTTTATTTCCTTGCATGCGGACGTTCACTACCATGCTGATTGATCAGAAAATACCTTTAGGCCAGTACATCGCAGGCTTCGTCGAATGGTTGACGCAACACGGCGCCAGCACCTTCGACGCAATCGCCCTGACACTGGAAACAATGATCCACGGCGTGACGTTTGCGCTGACCTGGTTCAACCCGCTGGCATTGATCGGCCTCATCGCGCTACTGGCCCACTTCATTCAACGCAAGTGGGGGCTGACGGTTTTCGTCATCGCCTCCTTCCTGCTGATCCTCAACCTGGGGTACTGGCAGGAAACCATGG
Organism: Pseudomonas sp. P1_F1_2; assembly: GCF_056405815.1. NCBI lineage: Bacteria > Pseudomonadati > Pseudomonadota > Gammaproteobacteria > Pseudomonadales > Pseudomonadaceae > Pseudomonas > Pseudomonas sp. P1_F1_2. Next base: position 7,276 of record NZ_JBFUBK010000023.1, read on the forward strand.
AAACCCTCGCCCAGGTGTTGTTTGCCACCCTGGTCTGCGTGGTCATCGGCGTGCCGCTGGGCATCGTCGCCGCGCACAAACCAATGTTCTACACTTTAATGCGTCCGGTACTCGATCTGATGCAGACCGTACCGACCTTCGTTTACCTCATTCCTACCCTGACCCTCTTCGGGCTGGGTGTGGTGCCAGGCCTGATCTCCACGGTGGTGTTTGCGATTGCCGCGCCGATCCGCCTGACCTACCTGGGCATCCGCGATGTCCCGCAAGAACTGATGGACGCCGGCAAAGCCTTCGGCTGCTCGCGCCGTCAATTGCTCTCACGGATCGAACTGCCCCACGCCATGCCAAGCATCGCGGCCGGTATCACCCAGTGCATCATGCTGTCGCTGTCGATGGTGGTGATTGCGGCACTGGTGGGCGCCGATGGCCTGGGCAAACCCGTGGTCAACGCACTGAACACTGCCGATATCGCCCTGGGCTTTGAAGCGGGCCTGGCGATCGTATTGCTGGCGATCATGCTCGACCGTATCTGCAAACAACCCGACGCTAAAGTAGGGGGTGACGCATGAGCATTATTCGCTTTGAAGACGTCGACGTAATCTTCTCCAAAGACCCGCGCGAGGCGCTCAAGCTTCTCGACCAAGGCATGACCCGCGACCAGATCCTGAAAAAAACCGGGCAGATCGTCGGCGTTGAAAAAGCCAGCCTGGACATCGAGAAAGGCGAAATCTGCGTGCTGATGGGCCTGTCCGGGTCCGGCAAATCCAGCCTGCTGCGTTGCATCAACGGCCTCAACACCGTCAGCCGTGGCAAGTTGTTCGTCGAGCACGAAGGCAAGCAGATCGACATTGCTTCCTGCACCCCGGCAGAACTGAAAATGATGCGCACCAAGCGCATTGCGATGGTGTTCCAGAAATTCGCCCTGATGCCTTGGCTGACAGTGCGCGAGAACATCAGTTTCGGTCTGGAAATGCAGGGTCGCCCGGAGAAAGAACGCCGCAAACTGGTAGACGACAAGCTGGAGCTGGTGGGCCTGACCCAGTGGCGCAACAAGAAACCCGACGAGCTCTCCGGCGGTATGCAGCAACGTGTCGGCCTGGCCCGCGCCTTGGCGATGGACGCTGACATTCTGTTGATGGACGAACCGTTCTCGGCACTCGACCCGCTTATCCGCCAGGGCCTGCAAGACGAACTGCTGGAACTGCAACGCAAGTTGCACAAGACCATCGTGTTCGTGAGTCACGACCTCGATGAAGCGCTCAAGCTCGGCAGCCGTATTGCAATCATGAAAGACGGCCGGATCATCCAGTACAGCAAGCCCGAAGAGATCGTGTTGAACCCGGCGGACGATTACGTGCGCACGTTCGTGGCCCACACCAATCCGCTCAACGTGTTGTGCGGTCGCAGCCTGATGCGCACGCTGGACAACTGCAAGCGCATCAACGGTTCGGTGTGCCTGGATCCGGGTGGCGATTCGTGGCTGGACCTGGCTGAAGGCAACACCATCAAGGGCGCTCGCCAGAACGGCGCGAACCTTGACCTGCAAAACTGGATTCCAGGGCAAGCGGTAGAAGGCTTGGGGCGTCGGCCGACGCTGGTGGACTCGAACATCGGCATGCGCGATGCGCTGCAGATTCGCTACCAGACCGGCAACAAGCTGGTGCTGCATGACAACAACAAAGTGGTCGGGATTCTGGGTGACAGCGAGCTGTATCACGCGTTGCTCGGCAAGAACCTGGGATAAGTCAGCAGACACATAAACGCCGCGAGAGGATCGCGGCGTGATCATTCCCACGCTCCGCGTGGGAATGAAGCCCGGAACGCTCCGCGTTCCATTACGGGCGTGACGCGGAGCGTCACAGGTGGCATTCCCACGCAGAGCGTGGGAACGATCAGACACAAAAAAGGGGCTCTATGAGCCCCTTTGTGTTCCTGCGCAGCGAGCAGGAACGATCATCTTGCTACTCAGCTATAAACCCGGCCAAGGAGTTGCCGATGGCTTTCAAACTGATCGAGCACGTCGCGGGTGATCTGATCCTGAGTGAAACCCATCAAGTCATAGTCCTGGCTGCCGTTGTGCAGGTACACCTCGGCGCGGTAGTAGCGCTGGCGTGTCTCATCGGACTGGGCCGACTCGGTTGGCGTAGCCAGATAGCCATCCAGGCTGACTTCGTAGACAAACGGATTGCCCTCCTCCATCTCGACCCGAACGCCCATGCAACGCTTGGATTTACCGAGCATGGTTTGCACTTGCAGACCTTGCGTACGCAGTTGCGCCGTCGCATCTTCCAATGCCGGGCTGACGTGCTTGTCCATGAAGCGCTGAACGATCGACTGGCTAGGTTGCAGGTCCAACTGAGTCAAACGCTCGGTGAAACCACGACGACCGCGTGCAGCCAGCTCCGCTTGCTCCTGTTCGATCTGCACGTCCTGGCGCATGGCCTTGTGCAAGCCGAACATGAAGAACACCAGCACCACCGAGAATGGCAGACCGGCCAGCACCACCATGGTTTGCATGGCTTCGAAGTTACCGGCAAACAGCAAGCCGATGGTCACCAGCGTGATCACCGCCGACCAGAAGATTCGCAACCAGTGCGGCGCATCTTCGTCGACATTACCGCCCTTGCAGGAAAGGTTGGCCATCATCACCGCGCCGGAATCCGCCGGGGTCAGGAACAGCACGAAACCGACAAAGATAGACACACCGATCACCACTTTCGACGCCGGATAATGCTCAAGCAATTGGTAGATCGCCATGGACGGCTGTTCGAGCGCCGTCTTCCCGAGCTCCACCGCCCCATGGTTCATCACCAGGTCCAGGGCCGAGTTACCGAAGATCGACAGCCATGCCAGAGTGAAACCCAGTGGAATCAGCAGCACGCCGGCCACCAGCTCGCGCACGGTGCGACCACGGGAAATACGTGCGATGAACATGCCGACGAATGGGGCCCAGGAAATCCACCACGCCCAGTAGAACAAGGTCCACAGACCCAGCCAGCGGTCGGACTTCTCACTGTCGCCTTCGTACACGTAAAGGTCGAAGGTCTTCAGCACTACGCCGTTCAGGTAGTCACCGACGTTCTGCACAAAACCGTTGAGCAGGTGCAATGTCGGGCCGAACAGCAGCACGAAAATCAGCAGGCCGCTGAACAGCACGATGTTCAGGTTGGACAGACGGCGGATGCCGTTTTCCACGCCCGACACGGCAGCGATGGTCGCCACAGTGCTCATCACGATGATCACGATCAGCAGGTTGGTGTTGCTGTGCTCCATGCCGAACAGGTTTTCCAGGCCCGACGACACTTGCAACGAACCAATCCCCAGGTTCGTCACCAGCCCCAGCAGGGTCACGAACATGCCAAAGCCGTCCACCGCATGACCGGCCGCGCCTTTGACCCAACGCTCGCCCACCAGCGGATACAACGCCGAACGCAACGCCAGCGGCTGGTTGTGACGGTAAGCAAAGTAAGCAACGGCCAGACCGACCAGTGCGTAGATCGCCCAGCCATGCAGGCCCCAGTGCAGGAACGTCAGCTGAACAGCCTGACGCGCGGCCATGTTGCTGGCGGCCACGCCTTCGGGCGGGTTGAAGTAGTGGTCCAGCGGCTCGGACGCACCGAAGTACAACAGCGAGATGCCGATACCCGACGAGAACAGCATCCCCGCCCAGGCACCGTAGCTGAAGTCCGGGGTGTCGTCCTTGCTGCCCAGTTTGAGCTTGCCGTACGACGAAAACGCCAGGCCCACCACGAACACGAGGTAAGCGGCGATCACCACCATGTAGTACCAGCCGAAGCTGCGGGACAACCAGGCCTGAGCAATACCGAGCAATCTGCCGGCCTCTTGCGGGGCGATGATCAGAATGGCGGTCAACAACAGGATCAACGCGGTAGAGGTGTAGAACACCCAACCGTTGACCGTCACCTTATCGGGTGGGGTCTTTATAAGAGAGGCAGAACTCATGGCACAGATGCTCCAGCAAGTGCGAGAGAAGAACACAAGGCAACGCGATACCCGACCAATCGGTTAGTTGGCAGCCGACCAGTGGGTGATATAAAGACACCCCGAAAAAAGCCCGAAACCCCAAGAGCGCCAGAGCGCGTAGGTTTCGAGCATTTTCGAATGTCGTTTTTTCGCCAGCTACACGTAGGAAAAAACGCAGGCAGCGACGATTTGTCGCAGATCTTATTCTTTGTTGATTGAACGTTCAATCAAAACAAAATAGACTGGCCCTCAATCCGGTAGCCGTTTGACGTCCACCGGAAGGCCTAAGGAGATGTGCAAGATGCCCAAGGTCGGTATGCAACCCATCCGCCGCCAGCAATTGATCGAAGCCACGTTGCAGGCCGTCGATCAAGTCGGCATGGGGGACGCCAGCATTGCGCTGATCGCCCGTTTGGCCGGTGTCTCGAATGGCATCATCAGTCACTATTTTCAGGACAAGAATGGCCTGATTGCCGCCACGATGCGGTATCTGATGACCGCCCTCAGCGAGAGCGTCACCTTGCGCCGTCAGGCGCTGGCAGATGACAGCCCACGGGCGCATCTGCAGGTGATCATCGAAGGCAACTTCGACGCCAGCCAGGTCAATGGCCCGGCAATGAAAACCTGGTTGGCCTTCTGGGCTACCAGCATGCACCAGCCGTCTTTGCACAGGTTGCAGCGGATCAACGATCACCGTCTGTATTCCAACCTGTGCTGCGAGTTCCGCCGCGTATTGCCGCTCGATGATGCGCGCACTGCAGCCCGCGGCCTCGCAGCCCTGATTGACGGGTTGTGGTTGCGCGGCGCGTTGTCGGGAGACGCTTTCGACACCGGGCAGGCGCTTCAGATCGCTTACGAATACATGGATACCCAACTGGCCAAGCGGGTGAGTTAGAGCACACATAAACGCTCAACCCCCGAACCGCCACTGGCCAGCGCCGCCAACGCTTCACGGCACGCCCCGGTGGTCAACGCCAACCACTTATGCACTTGCGAGGACTTTATGGCCCGTTTCGAACTGCAAAAACTCTACATCGATGGCGGCTACAGTGACGCCAGCAGCGACGCCACTTTCGAAGCCATCAACCCGGCTAACGGTGAAGTCCTCGCAAAAGTACAACGCGCGACCCAGTCAGACGTCGAGCGCGCTGTGGTCAGTGCCGAAAAGGGCCAGAAAATCTGGGCCGCGATGACCGCCATGGAGCGTTCGCGCATCCTGCGTCGTGCCGTTGACATCCTGCGCGAGCGCAACGATGAGCTGGCCGCCCTGGAAACCCTGGACACCGGCAAGTCGTACTCCGAAACCCGCTATGTCGACATCGTCACTGGCGCTGACGTGCTGGAATACTACGCAGGCCTGGTGCCAGCCATCGAAGGCGAGCAGATCCCGCTGCGCACCACTTCATTCGTCTACACCCGTCGCGAGCCGCTGGGCGTCGTGGCCGGGATCGGCGCGTGGAACTACCCGATCCAGATCGCCCTGTGGAAATCCGCACCGGCCCTGGCGGCCGGTAACGCGATGATCTTCAAACCAAGCGAAGTCACCTCGCTGACCACCCTGAAACTGGCCGAGATCTACACCGAAGCCGGCCTGCCAGCGGGCGTGTTCAACGTGCTGACCGGCAGCGGTCGTGAAGTCGGCACCTGGCTGACCGAGCACCCACGCATCGAAAAAATCTCCTTCACCGGCGGCACCGACACCGGCAAGAAGGTCATGGCAAGCGCGTCTGCCTCGTCGCTCAAAGACGTGACCATGGAACTGGGCGGCAAGTCCCCGCTGATCATTTTCGACGACGCCGACCTCGATCGCGCCGCCGATACTGCAATGATGGCCAACTTCTACAGCTCCGGTCAGGTCTGCACCAACGGCACTCGCGTGTTCGTACCGAGCCACTTGAAAGCCGCTTTCGAAGCCAAGATCGCTGAACGCGTTGCCCGCATCCGCGTCGGCAACCCGGAAGACGAAAACACCAACTTCGGCCCACTGGTCAGCTTCGCCCACATGGAAAGCGTGCTGGGTTACATCGCCAAAGGTAAGGAAGAAGGCGCTCGCGTTCTGTGCGGCGGCGGTCGTATGACCGACGGCGAATTCGCCAAAGGCGCATTCGTGGCCCCGACCGTGTTCACCGACTGCACCGACGACATGACCATCGTGCGCGAAGAAATCTTCGGCCCGGTGATGGCGATCCTGACTTACGAAACCGAAGAAGAAGTGATCCGTCGCGCCAACGACACCGACTTCGGCCTGGCCGCTGGCGTTGTCACCAAGGACCTGAACCGCGCTCACCGCGTGATTCATCAACTGGAAGCCGGTATCTGCTGGATCAACGCCTGGGGCGAATCCGACGCCAAGATGCCGGTCGGCGGTTACAAGCAGTCGGGCGTTGGCCGTGAGAACGGCATCAGCTCGCTGAACAACTTCACCCGCATCAAATCGGTACAGGTCGAACTGGGCGATTACGCCTCGGTGTTCTAAGGCGCACCCGAAAACCCTATAGCAGCTGCCGAGGTACGACGCTGCGTTGCGCGTCCGCAGGACCGCCCTCAAAGGGGTCGCTGCGCAACCCAACGCAGCSTCGTRCCTCGGCAGCTGCTACAGGTGACCTGACCAACTTCAAAGAGGGTGCATTCAATGTCCCAAGAATTCGATTACATCATCATCGGTGCCGGTTCGGCCGGTGACACCCTGGCGACCCGTCTGACTGAAGACGAAGGCGTCACTGTCCTGCTGCTGGAAGCCGGCGGCCCGGACTACCGTTTCGACTTCCGCACGCAAATGCCGGCCGCCCTGGCATTCCCGCTGCAAGGTCGTCGCTACAACTGGGCCTACGAAACCGATCCAGAACCCTACATGGACGGTCGCCGGATGGAATGCGGTCGCGGCAAGGGCCTCGGTGGTTCCTCGCTGATCAACGGCATGTGCTACATCCGCGGCAACGCGATGGACTACGACGGTTGGTCGAAACTGCCAGGGCTGGAAGACTGGGATTACCTGAACTGTCTGCCGTATTTCCGCAAGGCTGAAACCCGTGACATCGGCCCGAACGATTACCACGGCGGCGAAGGTCCGGTCAGCGTGACCACGCCGAAAGCCGGCAACAACCCGCTGTTCCACGCCATGGTTGAAGCGGGCGTGCAAGCCGGTTACCCGCGCACTGAAGACTTGAACGGTTACCAGCAAGAAGGCTTCGGCCCGATGGATCGTACGGTGACGCCGAAAGGTCGTCGTGCCTCCACCGCTCGCGGTTACCTGGACGTCGCCAAGAAGCGTTCGACCCTGTCCATCGTCACCCACGCTCTGACTGACAAGATCCTGTTCGAAGGCAAGCGTGCCGTTGGCGTGCGTTACCTGATCGGTGCCGCCGAAGAGCGCGTTGAAGTCCGTGCCCGCAAAGAAGTGCTGCTGTGCTCCGGCGCCATCGCTTCGCCGCAGATTCTGCAACGCTCCGGCGTCGGCCCGGCCGAACTGCTCAACAAGCTCGACATCCCGGTGGTCCACGACCTGCCAGGCGTCGGCGAAAACCTGCAGGATCACCTTGAGCTGTACCTGCAATACGCCTGCACCCAACCGGTTTCGCTGTACCCGTCGCTGCTCTGGTACAACCAGCCAGCCATCGGTGCCGAATGGCTGTTCAACGGCACCGGCATCGGCGCCAGCAACCAGTTCGAAGCTGGTGGTTTCATCCGCACCCGTCCGGAATTCGAATGGCCRAACATCCAGTACCACTTCCTGCCGGTCGCGATTAACTACAACGGCAGCAACGGTGTGCAAGAGCACGGTTTCCAGGCGCACATGGGTTCCATGCGTTCGCCGAGTCGTGGCCGCATCCAGGCCAAGTCCAAGGATCCGCGCGAGTACCCGAGCATCCTGTTCAACTACATGGCCACCGAGCAAGACTGGCAAGAATTCCGCGACGGCATCCGCCTGACCCGTGAAATCATGCAACAGCCGGCTCTCGACGCTTTCCGTGGCCGCGAAATCAGCCCGGGCATCGACGTGCAATCCGACGAGCAACTGGACACGTTCATCCGCGAGCACGCCGAAACCGCGTTCCACCCGTCCTGCTCGTGCAAGATGGGCACCGACGAAATGGCCGTGGTTGATGGCGAAGGCCGTGTGCATGGCATGCAAGGTCTGCGTGTGGTCGATGCCTCGATCATGCCGATCATCACCACCGGCAACCTGAACGCGCCGACGATCATGATCGCCGAGAAAATCGCCGACAAGATTCGTGGTCGCAAGCCGTTGCCGCGCAGTACCGCCAACTACTATGTGGCGGGTGAAGCACCGGTGAAGGGCAAGCCTTTGCGTGATGTGAGCGCTACTRCTCAGTAAGACCGTTACACCGCGGTGCGCCCATCGCGAGCAAGCTCAGCTCCTACGGTTCGAGGTTGAATCACATTTTGTGATCCCCCCAATCCCGTAGGAGCCGAGCTTGCTCGCGATGAGGCCCGCCAAAACACCACACCTCTCCCGGTAATATTTTCCTACACCGATCCAAGCTTGATCCTACCCCCCGCGCAGGCCTAATCTAGCGCCACGCAAACGTTTCACCTCCCCCTTCGCAACACCGCAACACCGCCACTCCATTCCAAGGAGGTTCCCGAATGTTCGATTTCCACCCCCAGCTCAAGCAGCGCTTTGCTGCCTTGCGCACGGGCGCTGAGTTTTTTTCGCTGCGTTATGTGCGCGAGTCTGGCCAATACCTGTCGGTGCGCAAGAACGTCGCCGAACCTCCAAGCCTGAGCCGTGACGAAGGGGCAATGTTGACCGTGCGGGTCAACGGCGTCGAAGCCTACGCCGCCACCAACGACCTGTCGCAACAAGGCCTGCAATCAGCCCTGGACCGAGCCGAACAACAAGCCCGCCGGCTCAAGCCCCACGCGTTGCTCGACCTGCGCGACCAACCCGTCTCCAGTGATCGCGCCGACTACTTTTCGCCCAACCTCGACCAGCCCTTCCCGTCCCTGAGCGACTGCTACCAATTGCTCGGTGCCGAATCCGCGTCCGTGCCCAAGGACGAGCGATTGGTGAACTGGCAGGTGAGCATTGGCATCACCCACGTCGAACAGATTTACCTCAACAGCGCCGGCGCCGAACTGCGTCAGGCCCAGCGTTTTGTCTACCCGGGCCTGGACGTCACCGCCTATGACGGCAGCGACAGCCAGACCCGCAGCCTGGGCCGCGAGAATTTTGGCCAGCAGGGCGGCGCCGATGTCATCAGCCGTTGCGGCCTGATCGGCGCCGGCCCGACCGTCGCCGATCAGGCGCTGCAATTGCTGCTGGCGCCGAACACTCCGCAAGGTCCGCGTGATCTGTTGCTGATGCCCGACCAGATGATGTTGCAGATCCACGAATCCATCGGCCACCCGCTGGAGCTGGACCGCATCCTCGGTGACGAGCGTAATTACGCCGGCACCAGCTTCGTCAAGACAGAGGATTTCGGCCATCTGCAATACGGCTCAAAGCTACTCAACGTGACCTTCGACCCGGACATCCCCGAGCAGCTCGCCAGCTACGGCCATGACGACGACGGCACCGCCGCGAGCAAGCAGTTCCTGATCAAGGAAGGTTTGCTGCTACGTCCATTGGGCGGTGCGCTGTCGCAGTTCCGCGCGGGCATGGACGGCGTCGCCAACAGCCGCGCCTGCGGCTGGAACCGCCCGCCGATCGACCGCATGGCCAACCTCAACATCGAACCCGGCGATCAACCGCTGGCGCAACTGATCGGCAATATCGAACACGGCATCATGATGTCGACCAATCGATCGTGGTCCATCGACGATGCGCGCAACAAGTTCCAGTTCGGTTGCGAATGGGCGCAGTTGATTGAAAACGGTGAGCTCAAAGGCGTGGTGAAAAACCCGAACTACCGGGCGATTTCCGCGCACTTCTGGAAAAGCCTCAGCGCCGTCGGTGACGCCAGCACCTTCAAGGTCCTGGGCACACCCAACTGCGGTAAAGGTGAACCGAACCAGGTGATCCGCGTCGGCCACGCCTCGCCGGCTTGTGTGTTCAGCAACGTAGATGTGTTTGGAGGAGACGCCTGATGAGTACGTCAAACAATCAGGCCGAGTCGTTCAAGGCATTGGTCAAGTGGCTGCGCGAGGCGATTCGCGAGCCGGAACAGTTCACCCTCAGCTATGCCGCCGAATCCTCGGCCTTCGTGCGTTTCAACCACGCCAAGGTGCGGCAGGCCGGGCAGGTGCAGCAGGCGAGTCTCGGTTTCAAACTGATCAACGATGGCCGCCACGCCGACCTTGAAATCACACTGGCCGGCGACCCGGACGTTGACGTGCAGCGTTTGGCCGAAGGCCTGCAACAGCTGCGCGAAACCTTGCCATTGCTGCCGCAGGATCCGTACCTGCTGCTCAACCACAACGGCTGGCAGAGCAAGAATGTGCAGGATCATCCGCTGCCGGATACCGAGCAGGTAGTTGCCGAAATCACTGAGGCCGCCGAAGGGCTGGACCTGGTGGGTTTCTACGCGGCAGGCCCGATCAGCCGTGGCTTCGCCAGTTCGTCGGGTGCGTTTGGCTGGCATCAAGCCAACAGTTTCAACTTCGATTTCAGCCTGTTCCACGACAATGGCCAGGCGGTGAAAGCCAGTTACGCCGGGCACGACTGGAACAGTGAAGGGTTCGCCAAGCGCTTCCAGCAGGCACGTGAGCAGCTGGCGTTTCTCGGTCGACCATTGCGCACCTTGGCACCGGGGCAGTACCGCGCCTACCTCGCCCCGGCGGCGCTTGAAGAAATCATGGGCATGCTCGGCTGGGGGGGATTTTCGGCGCAGTCGATTGCCAGCAAAAGCAGTCCGTTGCAGAAGCTCTACGGCGGTGACCACGCGCTCAGCTCACAGGTCTCGCTGGATGAGCAGGTCAGCGGCTCGTTGAGCCCGGCGTTTTCCGCCGAAGGCTATCCGCGCAGCGATCTGCGGCTGATTGTCGAGGGCAAGGCCGGTGCGCAATTGGTCGGGTCCCGCAGCGCGGCGGAGTATGGCCTGACCGCCAATGGCGCCAGCGGTGGCGAGTCACCCAGTGCCTTGAACATGGCGGCGGGTACGCTGCCTGAGGCAGAGATCCTCAAACAACTGGGCACCGGCCTGTACATCAGCAACCTCTGGTACTTGAACTACTCGGATCAACCGGCGGCGCGCCTGACCGGGATGACGCGGTTTGCGACGTTCTGGGTCGAGAACGGCGAGATTCAGGCACCGGTAAGCACCATGCGTTTTGATGACAGCGCCTACAGTTTGCTCGGTTCGCAGCTGGAAGCATTGACCGAGGAACGCGAGTTGTTGCTGTCGGCGAGTACCTACAGCCAGCGGGCCACGGCGTCGGCGTTGCTGCCGGGGGCACTGGTCAAAAAGCTCACGCTGACCCTGTAAATACCCTGTAGCAGCTGGCGAAGCCTGCGGTCGAGGACGCAGTCCTCGCCGGTTCAGCAATCACGGTAATACAGACGGAACACCGTGGCCGATTTGCGAGGACTTCGTCCTCGACCGCAGGCTTCGCCAGCTGCTACGGGACTTCATCGTTCTGCAGATTGTTTCACCTAAAACCCGCAAGAGGTCCCATGCCCAACCGCCCACCTCTCGACGCTGTCACCGCCCGCTGGATCCCGTGGGTCGTCGCCATTGCTTTTTTCATGCAGTCCCTCGACGGGACCATCCTCAACACCGCCCTGCCGGCCATGGCTCGGGACCTGGCGGAAGACCCGTTGCGCATGCAGGGCGTGATCATCGCCTACATGCTTACCGTCGCCTTGCTGATCCCCGCCTCTGGCTGGATCGCTGACCGCTTCGGCACCAAGAAGATCTTCTTCAGCGCGATCCTGTTGTTCAGTCTCGGCTCATTGCTCTGCGCGCTGTCGAGCAGCCTGACCATGCTGAACGGCGCTCGAGTGATCCAAGGGCTGGGCGGGGCGCTGATGCTGCCGGTCGGGCGACTGGTGGTACTGCGCGCCTACCCGCGTTCGGAACTGGTGCGGATCATGGGGTTCATCACCATTCCCGGCCTGCTCGGCCCGTTGATCGGCCCGACCATGGGCGGCTGGATGGTGCAATACCTGACATGGCACTGGATCTTTCTGATCAACCTGCCGGTCGGGCTGGTCGGTTGCTACGCCGTGTGGAAATTCATCCCGGACCTGCGTGGCTCCGAGCGCACCCGTTTCGACAGTCTGGGCTTTGTGCTGTTTGGCGCGGCGATGATTTTGATCACCATCGCCATGGAAGGCCTGGGCGAACTGCACCTGCCTCACTTGCGGGTGATGCTGCTGTTGTTCGGCGGCATGGCCTGCCTGGCGGCGTACTGGTTGCGGGCCGGGCATATCGACAATCCGCTGTTCGCGCCGTCGCTGTTCAAGACCCGGACCTTCGCCGTCGGCATTCTCGGCAATCTGTTCGCCCGGCTCGGCAGCGGCGCCCTGCCCTTCCTCGTGCCGTTGCTGCTGCAAGTGGCGCTGGGTTACTCGCCGTCTCAGGCCGGGATGAGCATGCTGCCGCTGGCTGCTGCAGCGATGATCGCCAAGTGGGTGGCGCGACCGCTGATCGAGCGCTTGGGCTATCGCATCGTGCTCACCGGCAACACCCTGGCGCTGGGGATCATGTTGGCGAGCATGGGCCTGGTCAGCGAACAGACGCCGTACTGGCTGCTGCTGTGTCTGCTGGCGATTCTCGGGGCGATCAACTCGCTGCAATTTACCGCGATGAACACCGTGACCCTGATCGACCTCGACGACGCCAGCGCCAGCAGCGGCAACAGCCTGTTGTCGGTGGTGGCGCAATTGTCCCTGAGCCTGGGGGTTGCGTGCGCCGGTGCGTTGCTCGGCGGCTTTACCGCAGAGATCGGCAACGATGGCGTGGAGACGGTTCTGGGCGCGTTCCAACTGACGTTTGTGACCGTCGGCATCATGGCAATGCTCGCCGCCACCATCTTCTCGCAGCTGTCACCAACAGACGGACGACGGATGGTCAGCCGCGAGCACGATATAGAGCACTGACTTGTAGCAGCTGCCGAGGCACGAGGCTGCGTTGCGCGTCCGCAGGACCGCCCTCGGGGGGCCGCTTCGCAGCCCGACGCAGCCTCGTGCCTCGGCAGCTGCTACAGGCTATTCGTCCAGAATTTGCAGGTTGAGGCAGCCGGACTGGTACACTGCGCGACATTTTGTTTTGCAGGCCAGTCCCGTGACCACCATCGCCACCGCTTTTAATACTTTGCCGCTGTCCGCCGCCATGCTGGCTAACCTCGACTCCCTCGGTTATGCCCAGATGACGCCGATCCAGGCGCAAAGCTTGCCGGTGATCCTCAAGGGGATGGACCTGATCGCCCAGGCCAAGACCGGCAGCGGCAAGACCGCCGCCTTCGGTATCGGCCTGCTGAACCCGATCAATCCGCGCTACTTCGGTTGCCAGGCGCTGATCCTGTGCCCGACCCGCGAGCTGGCTGACCAGGTCGCCAAGGAAATCCGTCGCCTGGCCCGTGCCGAAGACAACATCAAGGTCCTGACCCTGTGCGGCGGCGTGTCCCTCGGCCCGCAGATCGCTTCGCTGGAGCATGGCGCACACATCATCGTCGGCACGCCGGGGCGCATTCAGCAGCACCTGCGCAAAGGTTCGCTGGTACTGCACGGCCTCAACACGCTGATTCTCGACGAAGCTGACCGCATGCTCGACATGGGTTTCTACGACTCCATCGAAGAGATCATCATGCAGGCTCCGGAGCGTCGCCAGACCCTGCTGTTTTCCGCCACCTACCCGGTGGGCATCAAACAGTTGGCCTCGAAGTTCATGCGCAACCCGCAGCAAGTGAAGGCCGAGGCGTTCCACGACGACTCCCAGATCGAGCAGCGTTTCTACGAGATCTCCCCGGAAGATCGCATGAGCGTCGTGACTAAGGTCCTCGGCCACTTCCGCCCGGCGTCCTGCGTAGCCTTCTGCTACACCAAGCAACAAGTTCAGGAAACCGTCGATCACCTGACCGCCAAAGGCATCTCCGCCGTCGGCCTGCATGGCGATCTGGAACAGCGTGACCGCGACCAGGTGCTGGCGATGTTCGCCAACCGCAGTACTTCGGTACTGGTAGCCACCGACGTCGCCGCTCGCGGCCTGGACATCGACTCGCTGGACATGGTGATCAACGTCGAACTGGCCCGCGATTCGGAAATCCACATCCACCGCGTCGGCCGTACCGGTCGCGCCGGTGAGAAAGGCCTCGCGATCAGCCTGGTCGCACCGCCCGAAGCGCAGCGCGCCCAAGCCATCGAACATTTGCAGCAGACGCCGTTGACCTGGGACCTGGTGGACAACCTCACCAGCCAGGGCGGCGGTCCGTTGCTGCCGCAGATGAGCACCCTGTGCATCGGCGCCGGCCGTAAAGACAAGGTTCGTCCGGGTGACATTCTGGGCGCACTGACAGGTGATGCCGGCATTCCGGGCGCCCAGGTGGGCAAGATCGCGATTTTCGACTTCCAGGCTTTTGTGGCCGTTGAACGCGGAATCGCCAAGCAAGCCTTGCAGCGCCTGAACGACGGCAAGATCAAGGGCCGCTCGCTGCGCGTACGGATTTTGTAAGAACAACGAATAACCCCTGTGGGAGCCGGGCTTGCCCGCGATGACGGACTAACAGTCAACAATGATGTTGAATGTGCAGGCCTCATCGCGGGCAAAGTTGGCTCCCACAGTTTGTTTTGTGGTGTTACATGAAGAGGACATCGTTTTGCGCTCTACCGAAGTCGTGATCATTGGCGCTGGCGCCGCAGGGTTGATGTGTGCGCTGACCGCCGCCGGGCGCGGGCGCAAGGTGATGTTGCTCGACCATGCAAACAAGGCCGGCAAAAAAATCCTGATGTCGGGCGGTGGCCGCTGCAATTTCACCAACATGTACACCGAACCAGGCAATTTCCTCTCGCAAAACGAACACTTCTGCAAATCTGCACTGGCGCGCTACACCCAGTGGGACTTCATCGGCATGGTCGCCAAACACGGCGTGCCGTACCACGAGAAGAAGCTCGGCCAACTGTTCTGCGATAACAAATCCAGCGACATCCTGGAGATGCTGCTCAACGAATGCGATCAGGTCGGCGTCAGCCTGCACCTGGACACCTCGATCCAGACCATCGAGAAACTCGAAAGCGGTTATCTGCTGGACACGACGCTAGACCAAATCACCTGCGAATCCCTGGTGATCGCCACGGGCGGCCTGTCGATCCCGACGCTGGGCGCGACCGGTTTCGGCTATCAAGTCGCCAAACAGTTTGGCCACGACTTGCTGCCAACCCGCGCCGGCCTGGTGCCGTTCACCATCACCGATCAGCTCAAAGAGCTTTGCACCGAGCTGTCCGGTACATCGGTGGATTGCCTGGTGAGCTGCAACGATCAAAGTTTCCGCGAGAACATCCTGTTCACTCACCGCGGCCTCAGTGGCCCGGCGATTTTGCAGATTTCTTCGTTCTGGGAATCCGGCGACACGGTTGAGATCAACCTGATGCCGGACCACGACGTACACGCCTGGCTGCAACAGCAGCAGGCTGAACGCGCGAACAGCGAACTGAAAACCCTGCTGGGGGAAATCTTCACCAAGAAGATGGCCAACCTGCTGGCGGACAACTGGTTCGTGTCCAAACCGATGAAGCAGTACACCCACGCGGAAATTGCCGACATCGCCGAGAAACTGGCGAGCTGGAAAGTGGTGCCGGCCGGTACCGAAGGTTATCGTACGGCCGAGGTGACGCTGGGCGGCGTCGACACGAACGAAGTGTCATCCAAAACCATGGAGTCGCTGAAAAGCCCGGGGTTGTACTTCATCGGTGAAGTGCTGGATGTCACCGGGCATCTGGGCGGTTTCAACTTCCAGTGGGCGTGGGCCTCCGGCTACGCCGCCGCGCAATACACCTGATTCAGCGCAATACCTGTAGGAGCCGAGCTTGCTCGCGATGACAGATTAACGTTCAACAATGATGCTGAACGTTAGACCGCTATCGCGAGCAAGCTCGGCTCCTACATTGACCATGTGTGGTATCAAGGAACAGATTTTGCTGTCAGATGTGATCGGCGCCATTGCGTCGGCGTCATTACTGGCTCAATTTAGCGTCATTGCCTCGGAAGGCCTTCGCACTTCATGTCATCGACTCCTCTTCGTCAGTCTCTGCGTCGCCTCTGGGCGCTGGATAAATTCAGCTACAGCGTGCGAGTGTTCATCGCCCTGACCGGCAGCATGGCGGTCTGTTGGTATCAGGATGAAATGGGCCTGCTAATCCCGTTGTTCCTGGGGATTATCGCCAGCGCCCTGGCCGAGACCGACGACAGTTGGCAGGGCCGCCTCAACGCGCTGGCCGTGACGCTGGTGTGTTTCAGCGTCGCGGCCTTCTCCGTCGAACTGCTGTTTCCCTACCCCTACATATTCATCATCGCCCTGGCCCTGGCCAGCTTCGGCCTGACGATGCTCGGCGCCCTCGGCGAACGTTATGGCGCCATTGCCTCGGCGACGCTGATTCTCTCGGTCTACACGATGATCGGCGTGGACCAGCGCGGTGGTGCGGTCACCGATTTCTGGCATGAACCGGTGCTACTGGTAGCCGGTGCGGCCTGGTACGGTTTGCTGTCGGTGCTGTGGCAGGCGATGTTTTCCAACCAGCCTGTGCAGCAGAGCCTGGCGCGGTTGTTCCGCGAACTGGGTTTTTACCTGAAGCTCAAGTCGTCGCTGTTCGAGCCGATCCGGCAGATGGACGTGGAAGCGCGGCGCCTGGAACTGGCCCAGCAGAATGGGCGTGTGGTGGCGGCATTGAACGCGGCCAAGGAAATCATTCTGCACCGGGTCGGCAATGGGCGGCCGGGCTCGAAAGTCAGTCGCTACCTGAAATTGTATTTCCTCGCCCAGGACATCCACGAGCGCGCCAGTTCTTCGCACTACCCCTACAACGCACTCGCCGAGGCCTTTTTCCACAGCGACGTGCTGTTCCGCTGCCAGCGCCTGCTACGTCAGCAAGGCAAGGCGTGCCGCGCCCTCGCCGAATCGATCCAGATGCGCCAGCCGTTCATCTATGACGCGAGTTTCGCCGAAGCCCTGGGCGATCTGAACGCCTCCATCGAACACCTGCGCATCCAGAGCAACCCGGCCTGGCGAGGCCTGTTGCGCTCGCTGCGGGCACTGGCGGCCAACCTGGCGACACTCGACCGTTTGCTCAGCGACGCGAGCAACCCCGATGCGCTGGCCGATGCCACCGACAGCAGCCTGCTCGACCGTTCGCCGCGCAACCTCAAAGATGTGTGGATGCGCTTGCGCACACAACTGACGCCAACGTCGTTGCTGTTCCGCCATGCACTGCGTTTGCCCCTCGCGTTGAGCATCGGCTACGGCATGGTGCACTTGATTCACCCGTCCCAGGGCTACTGGATCATCCTCACCACGCTGTTCGTGTGTCAGCCGAACTACGGCGCCACCCGCCGCAAACTCGGCCAACGGATCATCGGCACCGCGATCGGCCTGACCCTGGCCTGGGCGCTGTTCGATCTGTTTCCCAATCCGTTGATCCAGTCGTGCTTTGCGATCGCCGCCGGAGTGGTGTTCTTTATCAACCGTACGACTCGCTACACCTTGGCCACGGCGGCGATCACCTTGATGGTGCTGTTCTGCTTCAACCAGGTCGGCGACGGTTACGGGCTGTTCCTGCCGCGGCTGCTCGATACCTTGCTCGGCAGCCTGATCGCCGGGCTGGCGGTGTTCCTGTTCCTGCCGGACTGGCAGGGTCGGCGCCTGAACAAGGTGCTGGCCAACACCCTCACCTGCAACAGCATTTACCTGCGCCAGATCATGCAGCAATACGCGTCTGGCAAAAGTGACGACCTGGCGTATCGCCTGGCGCGACGCAATGCGCACAACGCTGACGCGGCGTTGTCGACGACGCTGGCCAACATGCTCATGGAGCCCGGGCATTTCCGTAAGGAAGCGGATGTCGGCTTTCGTTTTCTGGTGCTGTCACACACGTTGCTCAGCTATTTGTCCGGGCTGGGGGCGCATCGCGAAACCCCACTGCCAGCGGAGGTGCGTGAACAGTTGATCGACGGCGCCGGTGTGAGCCTGGCCGCGAGCATCGACGAAATCGCCCAAGGCCTGGCAAGCAAACAGCCGATTGCCATTCAGAGTGATGAGGAAGAGGCGCTGGCCAACACCCTTGAGCAGATGCCGGATGAAATCGATGAAGGGCAGCGGCTGGTGCAGACGCAATTGGCGTTGATTTGTCGGCAGCTGGGACCGTTGCGGACGTTGGCGGCGCATTTGATTAAAGACACCAGCGAAGACTAAGTTGTGTGTTGTCTGGGCCGGCCTCATCGCGGGCAAGCCCGGCACCCACGGGAGATCTTTGCAACACCCTGGATCAGTGTGGGAGCGGCGGTGCGACTTGCCCGCGATGAAGGCATCGGCCACACCAGACACCCTGGATCAGCCTTACATCCCATGTTGCTTCATCAGACGCTCATAACTGCCATCCGCCTTCATCTCGGCAATCTCGCGGTCGAAACTGGCGACAATCTGTTCGTGTTGCGGGTTTTTCAGACTGACCAATATGTGCAGGCTGTTCTCGCTCAACGGTTTGGGCAAAAACTCCACGGCATTGCGCACTTTGGAGGTTTCGCGCGCCAGGTAATAACGGGCGACGAATTCATCTTCAAGCGTCAACTTGACCCGGTCCGCTGCAACCATGCGCACCGCCATGGAAAAGTTATGCACCGGGACTTTCTGCAACGATGCGTCGTCATCGAACTCAGGGGAATAGGCATACCCGCGCACGATTGCAATCGGATAAGTGTGCAGTTGCTGCAAGTTGTTGTATTCGATGGGGGCGTCTTTGCGCTTCAGAAAGCGCACGCGATTAAGCAGATACTCGCCGGAGAACTGGCCAAGCTTGGTGCGTTCATTGGTGTACCAGGCATTAACCAAGACGTCATACCGCCCCTCGCCCACGCCCATCAGGGCTCGCGCCCAAGGCACCTGTTCGAAATCACTGGCATAGCCGGCCCGGGCCAGCGCGGTGCTGACAATGTCCGTCGCCAACCCGCCGTTGACCAGCGTGGCATCGGTAAAGGGTGGCCAGGCATCGGCGACCAGTCGCAGCTTTTCCGCTGCCGCGCCCTGTGTCAGCAACAGCAATACAATCAAAGCACAAGCTCGATGCAATCGCGGCATGCTAGAAAATCCTTAGCGGGCGGGTTGCCCGACGTGTTTTTCAGCCCAGACTCCAAGATCCCTATACCGGCACCCGGTACTCAACATTAGCTCATTGAAGCCACTGCACAGCGCGTCATCGCAGATTACACAAAGAAGACCACGCCGAGCGAAATGAATGATGGCATTTTGGCCTTTGTCACAGATTTACCGACCATAAAGACATCCATCTTCAGGACGCTTAGTATCGGCGTGACGATGTTCAAGGAAAGTGAAGATGACTATTGATTGGATCTGCAAACACCACAGTGATCTGGGCAAAGAGCAGTTGTACGCCATTCTGCAACTGCGTACGGAGGTGTTTGTCGTCGAGCAGAAATGCGTTTATCAGGACATCGATGGCCAGGATCTGGAAGGTGACACCTGCCATTTAATGGCGTGGGACGAGAATCGGCTGGTGGGTTACCTGCGATTGCTTGACCCACAGACGCAGGGTGGCGATGTGGTAATCGGCCGGGTGATTGTTGCCCCGGCGGCACGTGGCGCCGGGCTCGGGCACGAACTGATGGCACAGGCGTTAAAGCAGGCTGAAAAGCACTGGCCGGGCACGCCGGTTTATCTGTCGGCTCAGGCACATTTGCAGGGCTATTACGGGAAGTACGGGTTTGTCGTGGCGGGCGAGGAATATCTGGAGGATGACATTCCACACATCGGGATGCGTCGACCTTAAAGGCCTCATCGCGGGCAAGCCCGGCTCCCACAGGGATCAGTAGTGTGCCCACTGTCTATGCCACACAATTGAACCTTGTGGGGTCTGAAGTGTGACTACTTTCTATGCCACTCAGTAGATCCCTGTGGGAGCCGGGCTTGCCCGCGATGGCGTCACCCGCGGCACCGCAGAAATCAGGGGTACTCAAGCACCACTTTTATCTGCCGCAAATTCCGCTCGATCCATCCCCGATCAATYGCCCCCCACTCACGAATCCGATAGCGCCCCGCATGATTGCGCGCGCCCTCTTCCTGCTCGAACTCGCAAATGATGTCCAGATCCGCCAATGCCGCAATCGTGTCCTGCGCCGTGCGCCGGGGCATGCCGGTCACGTCGGTCAGGGCCGGGACGCTGCTGGCCAGCCCGCTGTCGATCAGGTACGCCACGTATAACCGGCGGTAGAAGCTGCTCTTGGTCTTGCTGACTTCCATTCAAACACTCCCGGCAGTTGATCGGTTACTGCATGTCCCGCCAGGTCAGGTACACACGCAGGTCGAACTCCACCTGGTGATACCCCGGCAACATGTGTTCACACAGCTTGTAGAACGCCTTGTTGTGATCTGACTCTTTAAAGTGCGCCAGTTCATGCACCACGATCATTTTCAGAAACTCTGAAGGCGCGTCCTTGAACAGCGAGGCCACGCGAATTTCTTTCTTGGCCTTGAGCTTGCCGCCCTGCACCCGCGAGATGGTGGTGTGCAAGCCCAGGGCACGATGCGTGAGGTCCAGACGGTTGTCGAACAGCACTTTGTCGATGGACGGAGCATTGCGCAGGTATTCCTGCTTGAGGTCCAGCGCGTAGGTGTACAGCGCCTTGTCACTCTGCACACCGTGCTTTTCCGGGTAGCGCTTGCTCAGGTAGTCGCCCAGCCGATCTTCGGCGATCAGCTGGCGCACTTGATCCTGCAATGCAGCAGGATAGGCCTGGAGGTATTTCAACGCGGTCATTGGGGCGGCAACACGAATCACGAAAAGGTCGCCAGTGTAGCGAATTCAACTGTTCAGTGCGCTCCAGTCGAACGGCTGCACAAAGTCGCCGACATCTTCGGACATCATCGGCCGCGCCACCAGAAAACCTTGCACGTACTCACAGCCATTCGCTTGCAGCCATTGATATTGAGCAAGCGTTTCCACGCCTTCGGCGATCACGAGCATTCCATATTGCTTGCACAGGTCGATCACATTGCGCACCAGCGCTGCATCCCGCGAGGACTCGGGTAACCGGGCAATCAAGTGCCGGTCGAACTTGAGTGTGTCCAGCTCCAGGTCGCGCAGATGGGTCAAGGAGCAAGCCCCCGAACCAAAGTCATCCAGTGCCACCCGCACCCCAAGGTTGCGCAGCAAACGAAGGGTCTTGCGGGCTTCTTCAGGGTTTTGCATCAGCGCTTCTTCCGTCACCTCGACTTCCAGATGACGCGGTTGCAGGCCATGGCGTTCCAGCACCTGGCGTAACTCGGTGACCAGGTTGGGCATGCCGAACTGGGTGCTGCTCAAACTGACCCCGAGCACCAGGTCGTCGGCAAACAGGGTTTCCCAGGCCTTTCGCTGCCCGGCCCCGCGATGATAAATCCAGCTGCCCAACCGACTGATCAGCCGCGCCTCTTCCAGCAACGGCAGAAACAGCCCCGGCGGGACATCGCCCACACTCGGGTGGTGCCAGCGCAGTAAGGCCTCGAACCCGCGCAGTTGCCCGCTGGCGATGGATACCTGAGGTTGATAGACCAAATTGAAATCACGGTTTTCGATGGCCGTGCGCACACTTTCTTCGAGCATCAGCCGCGAACGCGCGCGGCCGTTCATTTCGTGATCGTAAAAGCGGTACTGCTGACGGCCCGCTCGCTTGGCTTCGTACATGGCAATGTCCGAGGCCCGCAACAAGCCGTCGAGGTTGGCCCCGCAATCCGGGTACGTCGCAATCCCGATGCTGGCGCCCAACGCGATGTCCAGCCCATCAATCTGCTGACAGATCGATACCCGCTCGATGAGCTTCTCGGCAATCTTCGCCGCCTGTTCGGGAAACTCCAGGTCCAGCAGCGCGGTAAATTCATCGCCGCCCATGCGTGCCAGAATGTCGAAGGGGCGCAAGCACGCCTTCAACTGCTCGGACACCCAGCGCAGCACACGGTCGCCGGCATCATGGCCGAGGGAATCATTGACCCGCTTGAACCCGTCAAGGTCCAGGTACAGCAACACCCAAGCGCTGTCGGCGCGCTCACCGCGCAGCAACAGGTTTTCCACGGTCTGGTAGAACCCCCGGCGATTGAGCAGGCCGGTCAACGGGTCGGTAACGGCCTGGAACTCCAGTTGCTGATGCAGATGACGCACTACCGACATGTCCAGCACCGTCACCACCATCGCGTGTTGTTCCGCGGGCAACGGCGCGCATGACAGCGCCACCGGCACCTGTTGACCGGGCGTGGTACGCAGCATCGCGTCATGCAGGCGCAAGGTTTCGCCACGCTTGTAACCGCTGTAAATCTCGGAATCCAGCCAGACTGGGATGTGCGGTTTTTGCAGGAAATCCAGAAACTCTTTGCCTTGCAGATCCTGCACCGTGGCATTCAGCAGCCGCGACATGGCCGGGTTGGCGAAACGGATTACCCCGTCCTCACTCACCACCAGAATGCCTTCGGCCGCGTTCTCCAGCACCGAGGCATTAAAGGCGCGAGCGACTTCCAGGTCGTGGCTCAAGCGCTGCAACGCACGGCGATTGCGCTGGTGTTCCAGCAAGGCCTGCACTTTGGGTTTGAGAATCTGCGGGTCGAACGGTTTGAACAGATAATCCACCGCGCCGCTGGCGTAGCCCTTGATCACCGCGTCCTGGGATTGTTCATTGGCCGTCAGGAAGATAATCGGCGTGAGGCGGGTTCGTTGACTGCCACGCATCAGGCGCGCCACTTCAAAACCGTCCATACCCGGCATCTGCACATCGAGCAGCACCAGGTCGACTTCGTGTTCGAGCAACAGGCTGAGCGCTTCGAAGCCGGAGGCGGCGGTCATGACCTGCCAGTCCTGGCGCTGGAGCAACGCGCGCATGCTGATCAGGTTTTCAGGGTAATCATCGACGATTAAAAGGATTGAGCTGCCGTCGGTTGGCGTGGGTTGCGCGCATTCCATGCTGCTTCTCTTGTCGGGACGTCAGACCGGTTTCTCGTGAAAACCGGACAAATACTTAGCCTGCACTCTAGACCGGGAACCGCAAAAGCAGAAGCCATCAGAGCGCCATCATTTAACCATCACGTTAATTTGCCGACTAACGGTCGGTCCTGAGAGCCCCGAAAACCGGGATAGATGGCCTTTCGACAGGACGTTGACGCCAAATCTCTGCCGGGCAGGCATTAACAAAGTGGCCTCGTACGCTTATAAAGACCGCCCCCCGATGCGCGTGCTAGAGCTTCTGGCACGTGCGTGCAGCAAAAATTTGTGGAAGCTTTGTCTATGATCGATCTCGCAACCTGGAACCTCAGCGTTCCCGTCGGCAGCCCGCCCTACACCGTTGAAACTTCAAAACTGGTGGACGGCTTCAAGGATCAATACTTCCACTCCGACACCGGCACGTTGTTCTTCTGGTCCCCGGTGACCGGCTCAAAGACTGAAAACGCCATCTATCCACGAACCGAACTTCGCGAAACCTACAGCAACGGCACCCTGCGCAATTGGTATTACCCGGATGCCGACAATATGTTGCGCGCGACCCTGGCGGTGAATCAGGTCCCCAGCTCAGGGAAACTCGTCATCGGCCAGATCCACGCCTATGAAAGCCAGAAGCCCTTGGTGAAGGTCGAGTATCAATACAAAACCAAAACCGCGACCGGCAACATCGTCGCCAAAGTGCGCATGCACCCGGATGATGACGTAGGTCGGGTGATTACCATTGCGACCGGCGTGAAGCTGGATCAGGAGTTTTCCTACCTCATCCACCTGAGCCCTGGCGGCGCATTGGGTATCAGCGCGGCGGGGTATCAATGGGACACCAACATCAGCGCGACGTGGCGGGTGAAGCCGCTGTATTTCAAGGCCGGGGTGTATGTGCAGGACAACACCGGGTACACCAGCGAGGGCGGCAAAGTGACGTTCAGCAAGCTGGATATTGATCACGATAAATGACCACCCGCCTATCCCTGTAGCCGCTGCCGAGCCCGCGAGGCTGCGTTCGGCTGCGTAGCAGTCGTGAGATGCCTGACGCGGTGCATCTGAAGAAACGCATTCGCAGGTTTTACGACTGCTGCGCAGTCGAACGCAGCCTCGCGGGCTCGGCAGCTGCTACAGGGTCTGAAAAACTCACAGGACGCCTCCGACTGTGGCGAGGGAGCTTGCTCCCACTGGGCTGCGAAGCAGCCCCAAACCCCATCCCCTATTTCCTCAGACACACCCTACCGCGCTACGCGAACGCCTCAACGCCGCCCTCAAATACTTGAACCTGATGGCCTGCACCTGCCTCACCGATTACGCCGAGAACGACATCAACACCGTCACCAACATCGCCCGGATCATGGTCCAAGACATTGCTGATGTGTTTGGGGTGATTGAACAGCGTGGTTTTGAAAAGCCTAAAGCTCCGTAACCCAACGCTCAGAAAACAAAAAACCCGCCTCGCAGCGGGTTTTTTATACAACTCAAACGCTGAAGGCCTTAGTTAACCTTGGCGTTCAACTCACCCTTCAAGTAACGCTGATACATGCCTTCCAGCGAGATCGGCTTGATCTTCGAAGCATTACCAGCAGTACCAAACTGGTTATAACGGTCGATACACACATCACGCATCGCAGTCACGGTCGCGCCGAAGAACTTACGCGGGTCGAATTCGCTCGGGTTGGTGGCCATCAGGCGACGCATTGCGCCGGTGGACGCCAAACGCAGGTCGGTGTCGATGTTGACCTTGCGCACGCCGTGCTTGATGCCTTCGACGATTTCTTCAACCGGTACGCCGTAGGTTTCTTTGATGTCGCCGCCGTACTGGTTGATGATCGCCAGCCACTCTTGCGGAACCGAAGACGAACCGTGCATCACCAGGTGGGTGTTCGGGATGCGTTTGTGGATTTCTTTGATGCGGTCGATGGCCAGTACGTCGCCGGTAGGCGGCTTGGTGAACTTGTACGCGCCGTGGCTGGTGCCGATGGCGATGGCCAGGGCATCAACTTGAGTGCGTTTGACGAAGTCAGCGGCTTCTTCCGGGTCGGTCAGCATTTGGCTGTGATCCAGAACGCCTTCGGCGCCGATGCCGTCTTCTTCACCGGCCATGCCGGTTTCCAGCGAACCCAGGCAGCCCAGCTCGCCTTCTACCGAAACGCCGCAGGCGTGAGCCATGGCCACGGTTTGTTGGGTAACACGGACGTTGTAGTCGTAGTCGGTCGGGGTCTTGCCGTCTTCGCCCAGGGAACCGTCCATCATCACCGAGCTGAAGCCCAGTTGGATGGAGCGCTGGCAGACGTCAGGGCTGGTGCCGTGGTCCTGGTGCATGCACACCGGGATGTGCGGGAATTCTTCGATCGCCGCCAGGATCAGGTGGCGCAGGAACGGGGCGCCAGCGTATTTGCGAGCACCGGCCGAAGCCTGGACGATCACCGGAGAGTCAGTCTTGTCAGCGGCTTCCATGATGGCGCGCATCTGCTCAAGGTTGTTGACGTTGAAGGCTGGAACGCCGTAGCCGAACTCGGCTGCGTGGTCCAGCATCTGGCGCATGCTGATAAGTGCCATTGTGTGTGTCTCTCCCGGTTGAGGGTCGTTAATCGTGCCAGCCTGCCGTAGCGGCGGCGGCTATTCAAGTTATTGCAGATCGGGGGTTAGGCCCGGGCTGCCATTCAATTCACATCAGACGACCGCTTCGCGGCCGAACGCAGCCTTCGGCAGCTGCTACAACTTGCAGCCACGGCCGATCAAATCATTGGTGGCGACCCAGTACACCAGGCCTTCCTCACCTTTTACGTGAAACGCCAGCATGTCGTTGCTGTACAGCGAACCTTCGGCGCCTGGCTCAAGCTTCAGGCGGTAGACCTGATCGGCCCCGCCCAGGCGCACGTCGACTTCCTTGCGGCTGTCGTCGGTGTAGCGCCACAGCACTTTGGCCTGGCTGTCGCACGTCCAGGTGGTCCAGTTATCCACAGGGGCGGACGACTGGAACAGGTTCAACTGTGCGCAACCGGCCAGCAACGCCAGCGCCGTAACGGCGATAAAACCTTTCATCCATGTTCCTCGACTGACGGCGCACGCCGCCAGCCCTGAGTAAAGTGTCAGACCCGTCAAGGGCAACCATGTTCCTTGGCCGGGGTCTGTGTCTCGTATTTATCCAGGCCATCCGGCCCGGAACGCTTGTTGAGCACCGGGTTGGTTTCCGCTTGCCAATCGGCCTGGTAGCAACCGTTTTGCAGCGCGGACGGCGCGGGCTCCGGCGTGGCTTTCGGGTTACTCCCGCAAGCCGCCAATGAGCCCGCGACGATCAACAGCGTTAACAACCTGACCATGTAACCACTCCTTTGCCTGGTCAACGGGATGGCCTCAGGCCTTGGCCCGGCTTTCCAGAACTTCAACGGCTGGCAGCACTTTGCCTTCGACGAATTCGAGGAATGCGCCACCGCCGGTAGAAATGTAGGAGATCTGCTCGGCAACGCCATATTTATCGATGGCCGCCAGGGTGTCGCCACCGCCCGCGATAGAGAACGCCGTGCTTTCGGCGATGGCTTGGGCCAGGACTTTGGTGCCGTTGCCGAACTGGTCGAATTCGAACACGCCGACCGGGCCGTTCCACAAGATGGTTTTCGACGATTTCAGCAGCTCGGCGAAATTCGCCGCGGTCTGTGGACCGATGTCCAGGATCATGTCGTCGGCGGCCACGTCGGCGATCAGTTTGACAGTCGCGGTGGCGCTTTCGGCGAATTCCTTGGCAACCACAACATCCACCGGCAACGGCACGCTGACTTTGGCGGCGATTTCGCGAGCGGTGTCCAGCAGGTCAGGTTCGTACAGGGACTTGCCGACCGGGTGACCGGCAGCGGCCAGGAAGGTGTTGGCAATGCCGCCGCCGACGATCAACTGGTTGCAGATTTGGCTCAGGCTGTTCAGCACGTCGAGCTTGGTCGACACCTTGGAGCCGGCAACGATGGCAGCCATTGGCTGGGCCGGGGCGCCGAGGGCTTTGCCCAGTGCGTCCAGCTCGGCAGCCAGCAACGGGCCTGCGGCGGCGACTTTGGCGAACTTGGCCACGCCGTGGGTCGAACCCTCGGCACGGTGAGCGGTGCCGAAGGCGTCCATCACGAACACGTCGCACAGGGCCGCGTATTGCTGGGCCAACTCGTCAGCGTTCTTTTTCTCGCCCTTGTTAAAGCGCACGTTTTCGAACAGCACGATCTCGCCGGCCTTCACATCGACGCCGCCCAGATAGTCAGCGACCAGCGGCACTTCACGACCCAGCGCCTTGCTCAGGTAGTCAGCGACAGGCTTGAGGCTGTTCTCGGCGGAAAATTCGCCTTCGGTAGGACGGCCAAGGTGCGAGCAGACCATCACGGCCGCGCCTTTTTCCAGGGCCAGCTTGATGGTCGGCAGCGAAGCCAGGATTCGCGCATCGCTGGTGACAACACCGTCCTTGACTGGGACGTTGAGGTCTTCGCGAATCAGTACGCGCTTACCTTGCAGATCGAGGTCGGACATCTTCAACACGGTCATGGGTCGCAATTCCTGGGTTACTGATTTTGAGAGGTAGAGAGTGGTGATTCAGGTTTGGAAATAGCTGTTTGCAGATAGTGTTCTGCAACGTCCAGCATCCGGTTTGCAAACCCCCATTCGTTGTCGAACCAGGCCAGGATGTTTACCAGCCGCGGGCCGGAAACTCGGGTCTGACTGGCATCGACGATCGCCGAATGTGGGTCATGGTTAAAATCACAACTGGCGTGAGGCAACTCGGTATAGGCCAGGAGGCCTTTGAGCGGGCCGCTGGTGGCGGCTTCGCGCAGTATCCGGTTGACCTCGGTGGCGTCGGTATCGCTGACGGTCTGCATCGTAATATCGAGGCAAGACACGTTCACCGTCGGCACCCGTACGGCTTTGGCCTGAATTCGCCCGGCAAGTTCCGGCAACAGGCGTTCGATGCCGCGCGCCAGACCGGTGGACACCGGGATCACCGATTGAAACGCCGAACGGGTACGGCGCAGGTCTTCGTGGTGATAGGCATCAATGACCGGCTGATCGTTCATCGCCGAGTGAATGGTGGTGATCGACACGTATTCCAGGCCAATGGCCTGATCCAGCAGGCGCAACAGCGGCACGCCGCAGTTGGTGGTGCAGGACGCGTTGGACACCAGCAGCTCGTCGCCGGTCAGGCAATCCTGGTTCACGCCGTAGACGATGGTGGCGTCGACATCCGACTCGCTGGCCATCGGCTGGGAAAACAGTACCCGTGGCGCACCGGCGTCGAGGAAACGCTGACCGTCTTCACGGGTGTGATAAGCGCCGGAGCACTCCAGCACCAGATCGACGCCCAACGACGCCCAATCGATGCCTTCGGGGGTGGCACTGCGCAGGACCTTCACGCAGTCGCCTTGAATATGCAGACAGTCGCCGTCAACCCGCACTTCACCGGGAAATCGCCCGTGAGTGGAGTCAAAGCGCGTCAGGTATTCGATGCTGGCCATGTCGGCCAGATCGTTAATCGCGACAATTTCAAACCCGGCCTTCTCGCCCCGCTCAAACAACGCACGCAAGACGCAACGACCAATCCGGCCGTAGCCGTTGAGTGCAACTTTGTAAGGACGCGGTTGAGGCATGGGGTTCTCGATTACCGTGGTGAATCCGTTAGACCGCTATCGCAGGCAAGCCCGGCTCCTACAAGTCAACGTGATCTGTAGGAGCCGGGCTTGCCCGCGATGGCGTCAGCCCAGACGACACATTTTCTGGATCAGTCTTCCAGCAACTCTTCAGCCTGACCCAGGATGTTTTCCAGGGTGAAGCCGAACTCTTCGAACAAGGCAGGCGCAGGCGCCGACTCGCCGTAGGTGGTCATGCCGATCACGCGACCTTCCAGGCCCACGTACTTGAACCAGAAGTCCGCATGGGCGGCTTCGATGGCGATACGGGCGCTGACCTGCAACGGCAGGACCGCTTGCTTGTAGCCGGCGTCCTGGGCATCGAACACGCTGGTGCAAGGCATGGAAACCACGCGCACCTTGCGGCCTTGCTCAGTCAGTTTGTCGAAGGCCTGAACCGCCAGGCCCACTTCGGAACCGGTGGCGATCAGGATCAGCTCAGGCTCGCCTGCGCAGTCCTTCAGCACATAACCACCACGGCTGATGTCGGCGATCTGGCCGGCGTCACGGGTTTGGTGCTGCAGGTTCTGACGCGAGAAGATCAAGGCCGAAGGACCGTCTTTACGCTCCAGCGCGAACTTCCAGCACACCGCCGCTTCAACGGCGTCAGCCGGACGCCAGGTGTCCAGGTTCGGCGTGCTGCGCAGGCTGGTCAGTTGCTCGATTGGCTGGTGAGTCGGGCCGTCTTCGCCCAGACCGATGGAGTCGTGGGTGTAGACATGGATCACACGCTGCTTCATCAGGGCCGACATGCGCACTGCGTTGCGAGCGTATTCCATGAACATCAGGAAGGTCGCGCCGTAAGGCACCAGGCCGCCGTGCAGGGCAACGCCGTTCATGATGGCAGTCATGCCGAACTCGCGAACGCCGTAGTACATGTAGTTGCCGCTGGCGTCTTCGGCGGTGACGCCTTTGCAACCTTTCCACAGGGTCAGGTTGGAACCGGCCAGGTCAGCCGAGCCGCCGAGGAATTCCGGCAACATCGGGCCGTAGGCATTCAGCGCGTTCTGGCTGGCTTTACGGCTGGCGATGGTTTCGCCTTTGGCCGCCACTTCGGCGATGTAGGCTGCGGCTTTTTCGCTGAAGTCGGCTGGCAGGTCACCGCTCAGACGACGGATCAGTTCGTTGGCTTCGGTAGGGAACGCGGCGGAGTAAGCAGCGAAACGCTGATCCCACTCGGCTTCGACCGCTTTACCGGCTTCCTTGGCGTCCCACTCGGCGTAGATGTCGGCCGGGATTTCGAACGGACCGTGGTTCCACTTCAGAGCCGCGCGGGTCAGGGCGATTTCCGCGTCACCCAGTGGGGCGCCGTGGCAGTCTTCCTTGCCTTGCTTGTTCGGCGAACCGAAACCGATGGTGGTCTTGCAGCAGATCAGGGTTGGCTGCGTGCTTTTGCGTGCAGTCTCGATCGCGGTCTTGATTTCTTCAGGGTCGTGACCGTCGACGTTGCGGATCACCTGCCAGTTGTAGGCTTCGAAACGCTTCGGCGTGTCGTCGGTGAACCAGCCTTCGACTTCGCCGTCGATGGAAATGCCATTGTCATCATAGAAGGCGATCAGCTTGCCCAGGCCCAAGGTACCGGCCAGGGAAGCGACTTCGTGGGAAATGCCTTCCATCATGCAGCCATCACCCAGGAAAACGTAGGTGTGGTGATCGACGATGTTGTGGCCCGGACGGTTGAATTGTGCGGCCATGACTTTTTCAGCCAGGGCAAAACCGATGGCGTTGGCCAGGCCTTGGCCCAGTGGACCGGTGGTGGTTTCAACGCCTGGGGTGTAGCCGAGTTCCGGGTGACCCGGGGTGCGGCTGTGCAGTTGGCGGAATTGTTTCAGATCGTCGATCGACAGGTCGTAGCCAGTCAGGTGCAGCAGCGAGTAGATCAACATCGAGCCATGGCCGTTGGACAGCACGAAGCGGTCACGGTCGGCGAACGATGGATTGCTCGGGTTGTGCTTGAGGTAGTCACGCCACAGCACTTCGGCGATATCCGCCATACCCATAGGGGCACCCGGATGGCCGCTGTTGGCTTTTTGCACGGCATCCATGCTGAGGGCACGAATGGCGTTGGCACGCTCACGACGGCTTGGCATCGCTGATCTCCTGCGGATATTGAATCGAGAGTGAATAAAATGAATCGGAAAAAAGGCGAGCATTTTCCCTCACCCGGACGCCTCGGGGCAATGACAGATAGTCATCTGGAGGCGTTTTTCCAATGGATTACCAAGGTTTCGGCTGATGAAACCTTTCTGCTATTCGTTTGTAGAGTGAATGGCAAGCCTGGAAGTGCCATCTATCGAGCAATATCAAAACTTTTTGATATTGCTCTTGCAGTGATTTCTACCCGTCACTAGACTGCTGGCCTTATGAATTTACGCGTGCCTTCCATTCAACATGACGATTGCGACGAGCTGGCGGCCCTCTGCAAGGCTGGCGGCGACCCTCTGCGTCTGAATGTATTACGCGCACTGGCCAACGATTCGTTCGGCGTACTGGAGCTGGCGCAGATCTTCGGCATCGGCCAGTCCGGCATGAGTCACCATCTCAAGGTATTGGCCCAGGCCGACCTGGTGGCGACCCGCCGTGAAGGCAACGCGATTTTCTACCGTCGCGCCCTGCCCCACACCGACCTGCTAGGCGGCAAGCTGCACGCTGCCTTGCTGGAAGAAGTAGACAACCTGACCCTGCCTGCCGATGTGCAGTCGCGGATCGGTCAGGTGCATGGGCAACGAGCGGCGGCCAGCCAGGACTTTTTCTCACGGGTGGCGGAGAAATTCCGTGCCCAGCAAGACTTGATCGCCGGCCTGCCGCAGTACCGCGAAAGCGTGGTGGCATTGCTCGACAAGTTGAGTTTCAGCAAAGATGCCACGGCCATTGAAGTCGGCCCGGGTGACGGCGAATTTCTGCCGGAACTGGCACGTCGCTTCACGCAGGTCACGGCGCTGGACAACAGCCCGGCGATGCTCGAACTGACGCGCCAGGTATGCGAGCGTGAAAAGCTGGCTAACGTCAGCCTGCAATTGGCCGATGCATTGAACGGTGTCAGCCTTCATGCCGATTGCGTTGTACTGAACATGGTATTGCACCATTTCGCCGCGCCGGCCGAAGCGCTCAAGCACATGGCCGACTTGCTGCAACCGGGCGGTAGCCTGCTCGTGACAGAGTTATGTAGCCACAATCAGAGTTGGGCCAGGGAGGCCTGCGGTGATCTCTGGTTGGGGTTTGAACAGGACGATTTGGCCCGTTGGGCCACCGCTGCGGGACTCGTTCCCGGGGAAAGCCTCTATGTAGGCTTACGTAATGGTTTCCAGATCCAGGTTCGCCACTTTCAGCGACCGACTGGCGACACTCACCATCGGTAAATTCAGGAAAACATCGAGATGAGCGAATACTCCCTCTTCACCTCCGAGTCCGTGTCTGAAGGACATCCGGACAAAATCGCCGACCAGATTTCCGATGCGGTGCTGGACGCCATCATTGCTGAAGACAAGTTCGCCCGTGTGGCGTGCGAGACTCTGGTAAAAACCGGCGTTGCCATCATCGCCGGCGAAGTCACCACGTCGGCTTGGGTCGATCTGGAAGAAATCGTGCGTAACGTCATTCTGGACATCGGCTACAACAGCTCCGATGTCGGCTTCGACGGCGCCACTTGCGGTGTGATGAACATCATCGGCAAGCAGTCCCCAGACATCAACCAAGGTGTTGACCGTGCCAAGCCTGAAGATCAGGGTGCCGGCGACCAAGGCCTGATGTTCGGCTACGCCAGCAACGAAACCGACGTGCTGATGCCAGCACCGATCACGTTCTCGCATCAACTGGTTCAGCGCCAGGCCGAAGCCCGTAAATCCGGCCTGCTGCCATGGCTGCGCCCGGACGCCAAGTCGCAAGTGACTTGCCGTTACGAAGGCGGCAAGGTTGTTGGTATCGACGCCGTTGTTCTGTCGACCCAGCACAACCCGGAAGTGTCGTACAAAGACCTGCGCGAAGGCGTGATGGAGCTGATCGTCAAGCACGTACTGCCTGCCGAACTGCTGACCAAGGACACCCAGTTCCACATCAACCCGACTGGCCAGTTCATCATCGGTGGCCCGGTTGGCGACTGCGGCCTGACCGGTCGCAAGATCATCGTCGACAGCTACGGCGGCATGGCTCGCCATGGTGGCGGCGCGTTCTCCGGTAAAGATCCATCGAAGGTTGACCGTTCGGCCGCTTACGCAGGTCGTTACGTAGCCAAGAACATCGTCGCTGCCGGCCTGGCCGAGCGCTGCGAGATTCAGGTTTCCTACGCGATCGGTGTTGCCCAGCCTACGTCGATCTCGTTGAACACCTTCGGCACCGGCAAGATCAGCGACGACAAAATCGTCAAACTGGTTCGCGAAGTGTTCGACCTGCGTCCATACGCAATCACCACCATGCTCGACCTGCTGCACCCGATGTACCAGGAAACCGCGGCGTACGGCCACTTCGGTCGCACCCCGGCCACCAAGACCGTGGGCGAAGACACCTTCACCACGTTCACCTGGGAAAAAACCGACCGCGCCGACGACCTGCGTCAGGCAGCCGGCCTGTAAGACTTCCCCGGCGGTACCAAAAGCCCTGCACGGTTCGCCGTGCGGGGCTTTTTATTGCCCGTCGACACACGCCGAAAAACTCCCGGCCGCCTCGATTCTTAAATCCGTCCTAGCCTTCCAGAACTTCATTTGAGCAAGGACGCTCACGATGCTTCTGCGCCTGTTTTCCGCTTTTTTTCTGACGCTGATTTGCCTGCCTTCAAACGCAGCCGACTGCCCTGACTGGCCTGCCGCCCGCGCGTTCGACGAAATTGCCGCCCTGCAAAAACAGATCGACTTGTGGGACGACCACTATCACCGGGGCGGGCGCTCTCTGGTTGCCGACGAAATCTATGATCAGTCCCGCGCACAACTGATCGCATGGCGTGAGTGTTTTGACGTGGGTCTGGCTCCCGAACCGTTGCGCACTGCGGGTGGAAAGTTAGCCCACCCCATCGCCCACACGGGTCTGGACAAACTGCGCGATGGCCGAGCTGTTGAACACTGGCTGCGTGATCGCGAGGGCATCTGGATACAACCCAAGGTCGACGGTGTCGCCGTGACGCTGACCTATCGCAATGGCCTGTTGTATCAGGCGATAAGCCGGGGCGACGGCATCCACGGGCAGGACTGGACTTCTTCGGCGCGACAGGTTCCCGGCATCCCCCGACAACTTGCACAACCGCTGGACGTGCAGGTGCAAGGCGAACTTTATTGGCACCTGACTGACCATGTACAAGCGAAGGCCGGCAGCCTCAATGCCCGCTCCATGGTGGCCGGCTTGATGGCTCGCAAGGCACTCGACCCGAAGCACGCCGACAACATCAGGCTGTTTGTCTGGGACTGGCCACAAGGCCCGGCCACTGTGCCCGAACGTATCGCGGCGCTGGAGGATTTGGGCTTCCCGAGCATGGCACCCTACAGCCAGCCGGTTCGGACCTTGGCCGATGCCGAACACTGGCGCGATCGCTGGTATCGCTCGCCCCTGCCGTTTGCCAGCGATGGCGTTGTCTTGCGGCAAAATCAGCGCCCCTCGGCTGAACGCTGGCAGGCTAAATCACCCTACTGGGCCGTCGCCTGGAAATACCCTTTTGCCCAGGCGCTGGCCGAGGTGCGAAAAGTCGAATTCAAGATCGGTCGTACCGGACGAATCACCCCCGTACTGCACCTCAAACCGGTGACGCTGGATGACCGGCAGATCAAACGCGTGAGCGTCAGCTCCCTGCGGCGCTGGGCAGAGCTGGACATCCTCCCCGGCGACCAGGTGTCCATCAGCCTCGCCGGGCTGACCATTCCCAGGCTCGACAGCGTTGTGCTGCGCAGCACCGAACGCCCTCAACTGAATGTTCCGCAGGCTGCCGCCTTCCATCATTTGAGTTGCTGGGAGCCGACACCGGGATGCGAAAGTCAATTTCTCGCGCGACTGACCTGGCTCAGTGGCAAGCGGGGCCTGGCCTTACCCCACGTCGGCGCCGGCACCTGGGAGAAACTTTTCGAAACAGGCCATCTCAACGGCCTGCTGGATTGGTTGACCCTCGATGCCCGGGAGCTTGCTAACATTGATGGCTTCGGCGAACGCAGCAGCGCTCGCCTGATAGACAGTTTCAACAGTGCGCGGCAACGCCCGTTCGCTCGCTGGCTTAAAGCCTTGGGGTTGCCGCCGACCGGCCAGGCAAAGCTTGCCGACTCATGGCAGGAACTGGCGAATCGAAACACCGAACAATGGCAGGCTGAAGCCGGTATCGGCCCGGGACGTGCGACCCAATTGAGCGCGTTTTTCCGCGATCCGCAGGTCCTGGCCTTGAGTGAAACATTACGTATTGCCGGCATTGACGGTTTTTAAAGACCGGTAACGCCCGGCAGCCCGGGAACCCCCGGGTGTCGATGCGCTCCAACGCCCATCGCCACACCGACCCGCTTGTCTTTGCACATGGAGCTTTTATGAAATTTCTTTCACCGCTCGTCCTGCTGACCTTTTGCAGCGTGATGGCCGCTCCACTGATAGCTGCTGAAGAAGCACCGGAACTGACCGGCTGCGCGGCCAAGAAACAGGGCATCATCAATCAGATCGAACTGGCCAAGTCACACGGCAATGCCGACCAGCAGGCCGGCCTGGAGACTGCCTTGCGCGAGGTCACCGAACACTGCACTGACGCCTCGCTGAAGAAAGAACGGGAAAACAAAGTCCTCGACGCCAAGCGCGAAGTCAGCAAGCGTCAGGCCGATCTCGACAAAGCCATGAAGAACGGCGACCCCGACAAAATCAACAAACGCAAAGACAAACTCGCCGAGGCCCGCAAGGAATTGCAGGACGCCCTCGATGAGCTGGACAAGTAAGGATCAGTTCAGGACTGATCGTTCCCACGCACCGCGTGGGAACGATCAACAAGCGAGAATCAATGATCCCGAAACTGTTTATGACAGGCACTACAGGCATCCTCGACTTTCTGCACCGCCGGCCCCAGGTTGCTGGCCTTGTAGGGCTGGACCTGGCTGGCAATCACCAACTCACCGGTGGCGGCTTCAAGGTCGCGGGACATTTCCTGAAAACGTGCCTGCTGCTGCCAGACATTGTCCTTGGCGCTGGTGTGATCTTCTTCGCGCACCTGTGGAAAATGCTTCCACGGCTCGCGGGACAGCGCATCGAGCTTCACGGCGCCGTCGGCGAATTTTTGGCCATCAAATGGAATGCGCCCACGCAACATACCGCCCAGGTCCTCGCCGGTCTTGAGCATTTGCTTGAAGATCGCCTTGCGTTGACCCAGCGGAGAATTCGGGTCGACGCCGCCGCAGGCGGACAACGTCAGACAGGCCAGCAATACAACAGAAAGTCTTTTAAGAGTCATGGTGGCTACAGGTCACGGGAAACGGCGGCCAGTATCCTCGCGTCATCGGAAAAGACCAATAGCCCTATTATCAATATGGGTTGTTTGAGCGCATGGAGCACTCAGGCAACCGGCAAAGGAATTACTCCATGAACAGCCGTTTCAAGGCATGGCGTCGCCCCCTCGCGTGGGCTCTCCCAATGGTGGCCGTGCTCGCCGGCTGCACCGGCGGCGATAACAACAAGCCGAAAACCCACGCACTGGCTACCTATTCCGGTGCTACCTGGGAAGCATTGCCAGCAGTGTCCGACAGCGACCTGATCGCCGGGTTCGGCTCGTGGCGTAGCGCGTGCAACCGACTCAAGGCCGACCCGGTCTGGGGTTCAACCTGCGCGGCGTCCACCAATGTGCCGCAAACCGCCGCCGACATCCGCGGCTTCCTGAAACAGAATCTGGATGTCTATGGCCTGCGCGCCGCCAATGACAACCCCAATGGTTTGATCACGGGCTACTACGAACCGGTCTACCCGGGCAGCCTGACCCAGACCACCAGCGCAAACATCCCGGTGTACGGCGTGCCCGACGACATGATCATTGTCTCGCTGGACAGCATCTACCCGGAGCTCAAAGGCAAACGCCTGCGCGGTCGACTTGAAGGACGAGTGCTCAAGCCTTACGACGATGCGGCAACGATTGGGACCAAAGGGGCCAAGGCACCCGTCGTTGCCTGGCTGACCGATCCGATGAACCTGCAATTCCTGCAAATCCAGGGATCGGGGCGTATTCAGCTCGATGACGGGCGCCAGCTGCGCATCGCTTACGCCGACCAGAACGGCCATCCGTATCGGCCCATCGGGCGCTGGCTGGTGGAGCAAGGTGAACTGAAGAAAGAAGACGTGACCATGGGCGCGATCAGCACCTGGGCCAAAGCCAACCCGACTCGTATTCCCGAACTGCTCGCCAGCAACCCCAGCTATGTGTTTTTCACTCGTAACCCGGACAGCAACGAAGGGCCTCGCGGTTCATTGAATGTGCCGTTGACGGCGGGGTATAGCGCGGCGGTGGACCGTAAAGTGATTCCGCTGGGCAGCCTGTTGTGGCTATCCACCACGAAACCGGACGGCACTGCGCTGGTTCGCCCGGTGGCGGCTCAGGATACCGGCGGCGCAATTGCCGGCGAGGTTCGTGCGGACCTGTTCTGGGGCACAGGTGAAACGGCCGGACAATTGGCCGGCGACATGAAACAGCAGGGGCAGATCTGGATGTTGTGGCCTAAAGGTGCGCCGTTGCCACAAGTGCCTCAGGTGGCCGATGCGACCGACGCTAAACCTTGAATTCTGCCGCGACAGTTAGATTGCTTTCGCGAGCAGGCTCGCTCCCACAGTTGATCTTCAGTGAATACAAATTTTGTGTTTCACCACAGATCCTGTGGGAGCGGGCTTGCCCGCGAAGGGGCCAGCGCAATCGCCGAGGTTGCTGTCAGACCGACACCACAAAGAAACTGACAATCAACCCCATCCCGACAAACCACACCAACGACCGCAAAGTCGCCCAGTCGGCCAAATAGCAAATGATGTACAGCAACCGGCTAGTGATGAACAACACCGACAGCACGTTGATCGTCACCAGCTCGGCATTGCCCGCTAGGTGAGCCACGATCACCGCAGCCGCAAATGCCGGGGTCACTTCAAAACTGTTCAGTTGCGCGGCATGCGCACGTCTGCCCAACCCCTCCAGCGAATCAAGAAAATCCCGGGGGTCATGGTTATCTTTCAGCCTGTACCCGCCACTGATCTTGGCGACACCCGTGCAGATATACGGCAGGAAAATCGCGATCAAAATGCACCACAGTGCAACCGTCATAGAGCAATCCTTTTTCAGTTTTAGACATTCGGGTTTCGATTAAAACTTCATCACCAATATGCCAATCATCACCAGCCCACAGGCAAGGAGTCGCGGTCGACCAAAAGGTTCTTTCAGGTAACGCATGCCAAACAGCACCACCAGAATTACGCTGATCTCACGCAACGCCGCCGCTTCGGCAATCGAACCCAGCTGCATAGCCCACAGCACCAGAGCGTAGCTGAACAACACACAGAACCCGACCGCCAACCCCAGTCGCCATTGTTCACGCCAGAACAACTTGAATGCCGGGCGCTTGCGCACCAACGCCAGCAAGGGGAATGGCCAGGCACTGAGCAACGTGACCCAGACCAGATAATCCAGAGGATGAGACCAGCGCCGCAACGCCTGGCCGTCGATGTAGGTATAGCAACCGATGCACAAGCCGATCAGTGCCACCACGGGTAGCATCGACCACGGCAATCGCGCGCCGCCACCACCCTGCCACAGCAGGCACGCCATACCGAACGGGATCAGCAGAATTCCAAAGATCTGCTGGTTCGTCAGCACTTCCCCGGCAAAGATCAGCGTTAAGGTCAGCACCACCAGCGGCGACAAGCCACGCATCAGCGGGTACACCAGGCCAAGGTCACCGACCCGATATGCCTGGATCAGCAGGTAACGGTAAAGCAACTCGAACGCCGCCGACGCCAGAATCCACGGCCAGATGTCGATGGGCGGCACGTTCAAGAACGGCACCATCACCGCGACAAACAACAGTGCCACGCTGTCCATGCAGGCCACTACCAACAAGCGCTCCGCACTGAATTTGATCAGGGTATTCCACGCCGCGTGCAACAGCGCCGCCACCAACACCAGAGCCGTCGCAAGCACGGCACACTCCTTTATTTGTTTTTGTTCCCTGCGGGAAGCGCCCAGATAATTGATACGTCATATATCAGCTGCTGTTTATACTGCAAGCGACCACGCCGCACTCAGTTGCACACAGACTAATTCCAATAATGACTGTCCATGCCCGCTCTCTCCGAGATCGGTCGTCGGGCTGCGTATGCCTGATCACAGCGTCAAGACTACCGACAGAGACCTTGCGCATGCCACTCGCCTTGCTTGCCCTCGCTGTTGCCGCGTTCGGCATCGGCACCACTGAATTCGTCATCATGGGCCTGTTGCCCGATGTCGCTCGCGACCTCGCCGTCAGCATCCCGCACGCGGGCCTGCTGATCACCGGCTACGCCCTGGGCGTCGTGTTCGGCGCGCCGATCCTGGCGGTCGGCACCGCCAACATGCCGCGCAAGGCGACATTGTTGGGGATGACGCTGATGTTCATTCTGGGCAACGTCTTGTGCGCGCTCGCGCCGGACTACGCCACGTTGATGGCGGCTCGCGTGGTCACGGCCCTATGCCACGGTGCGTTCTTCGGCATCGGTTCGGTGGTCGCGGCCGGCCTGGTCGCACCAAACAAGCGGGCACAGGCCATTGCGATGATGTTCACCGGCCTGACGCTGGCCAACGTACTGGGCGTGCCATTGGGCACCGCGCTTGGGCAATACGCCGGTTGGCGCTCGACTTTCTGGGCGGTCTCGGTGATTGGTGTGATTGCCGCCATCGCGCAATGGCTCTGGTTGCCGAAACACATCGCCATGGACAAGGCCAATCTCGCCAGCGAGTTCAAGGTGCTGGGCAAGATCAATGTGTTGTTGGCGCTGGGCATGAGCGTGCTGGCGTCGGCCAGCCTGTTCAGCGTGTTCACCTACATCGCGCCGATCCTGCAAGACATCACCGGCGTCAGCCCGCATGGCGTGACCATCATGTTGCTGCTGTTCGGCGTAGGTTTGACGGCGGGCAGCATGCTTGGCGGTCGATTGGCGGACAGCCGTTTACTGCCCTCGCTGGTGGGCATGGCACTGGCTGTGCTGGTGGTGCTGGCGGCGTTCACGCAGACCAGTCACTCGGTCATCCCGGCGGCGATCACGCTGGTGTTGTGGGGGATTTTTGCTTTCGCCCTGTGCCCGATCCTGCAACTGCTGATTATCGATCAGGCGCACGAAGCGCCCAACCTCGGCTCGACGCTGAACCAAAGCGCATTCAACCTCGGCAATGCGACCGGCGCGTGGATTGGCGGACTGGTGGTCGCCAGTGGCGCCGATCTGGCGGACTTGCCATGGACCGGCGCGCTGGTCAGCGGTTTGACGGTGCTGACAGCGTTGTTCTTTATTTACCTGCAGCGTCGTAGTGCGGCTGCGGTCAATGTCTTAGGCTGAATAGCTGCATCGCCCATGACATTGCTATCGCGAGCAGGCTCACTCCTACATGGACCGCGCCCTTCCCTGTAGGAGTGAGCCTGCTCGCGATGAAGTTGACGCGATGCACCTGTCTTTACTCCTCTTCGCGTTTGCGTGAATCCGGCGCCTGATCCGCATCCTTCTTCGGTGGCCCGCTCTCGCTACGGATCTGCGCATGGCTGATCAGGGCAAAGATAAAGCTGCCGCCGATGATATTTCCCGCCAGCGTCGGCCCGGCGAACACCAGCCAGAAATCCTTCCACGGCAACTCGCCGGCAAACACCAGGTAAGACACCTCGGCCGACCCGACGACGATGTGGGTGAAGTCTCCCAGCGCCATGAAATAGGTGATGAGGATGATGATCCACAGCTTCGCGCTTTCCATGGACGGAATCATCCAGACCATAGTGGCGATCATCCAGCCGGAGACAATGCCCTTGGCGAACATTTGGCCGGTGTGGTTTTCCATGACCTTGCGCCCGATTTCAAGGAAGGCCAGGTCGGTTTTACTGTCGAAAATCGGCAAATGCAGCATCACATACGCCACCAACAACGTGCCGCACAGATTACCCACCAGCACCACCGTCCACAGCCGCAGCAGTCGGCCGACGTTAACCAGTGTCGGTTTGGTCATCACCGGTAGCACGGCGGTCAGGGTGTTTTCGGTGAACAGTTGCTGACGGGCGAGAATCACGGCAAGAAAGCCGGCGCAATAGCCGAAGCTCGCAATCACCTTGAAACCTTCTCCGTCCGGCAGGCGCGAGTTGAGCAAACCCATGCCCATCAACGAC
Source organism: Pseudomonas sp. P1_F1_2 (assembly GCF_056405815.1). NCBI lineage: Bacteria > Pseudomonadati > Pseudomonadota > Gammaproteobacteria > Pseudomonadales > Pseudomonadaceae > Pseudomonas > Pseudomonas sp. P1_F1_2. The sequence goes on from NZ_JBFUBK010000023.1 coordinate 48,297, forward strand.
AGGCCCATGGTCAACCCCGCTGCCAGCGCCGACCACCACAGCGCAGCAATGCTGCGCTCCAGTTCCTGGTCGCCTTGGGTACGGATGATTTCATGCAGTACCGCCGCACGAGGTGGCTGGTTCTTTTCGACTTCGTGCTCTTCTTCAGCCGAAAGGTTCGGGGTCTTGCCGTCTTTTGGGGTATCCATAGCATTCCTGAACCAGTGGCGTGTCATGAAGGTACGACACGCGTGGTTCGGAGCTGTTCAGTGTTCGGAAAAACGAAACCACGCCTGTAGGAGCACGGCTTGCCCGCGATGGGTTCAGCCCGGTGGCGGCGGTGATGCGAAAGACGTCATCGCGAGCGAGCTCGGCTCCTACTCGACGTCATCCTGAAACTGGTCTTTGACGTATTTGATCTCGGTGCGGCCATGCGGCGCCGGCAAGCCGTCTTCGCCCAAGTTGACGAACACCATCTTTTCCACGGTGAGGATGCTTTTTCGGGTGATCTTGTTGCGCACTTCACAAGTCAGGGTGATCGAGGTGCGACCGAACTCGGTGGCGGTGATGCCCAATTCGATGATGTCGCCCTGGCGCGAGGCGCTGACGAAGTTGATTTCGGAAATGTACTTGGTGACAACGCGCTGGTTGCCCAGTTGAACGATGGCATAGATCGCCGCTTCTTCGTCGATCCAGCGCAACAGGCTACCGCCGAACAGCGTGCCGTTGGGGTTGAGGTCTTCAGGTTTTACCCATTTGCGGGTGTGGAAATTCATATTCACTCCTGAGCGTCTTGCCAAATGATGGGAGGCATCATGGCAGAGCCCGACCTAGAGCTCTATTACGCATAGACTATGGTCTCGATTACCGTTCAGACATTGACCAACAGAAACGCTTTGGAAGTATCGCTCACACGGCTATAATCGCCACCGTTTCAAAACGGTAACGATTCATTGATACCGTTTTCCCGCCACCTGTCCGAGGGGCGCTGCAGCAGGCTCGACCTGTCAGGCTCGGATGGGGCGTTGCTTGACCGTTATCGGTCAGACACTAAACGCACAACGGCGCCCATTCGCATACATTACGAATGGAGGCTCTTCATGAGCGCTGTCAACACGCCTGCAGATTTCAACGATTACAAAGTTGCCGACATGTCCCTGGCTGCCTGGGGCCGTCGCGAAACCATCATCGCCGAATCCGAAATGCCTGCCCTGATGGGTCTGCGCCGTAAATACGCTGGTGAGCAGCCGCTCAAAGGCGCAAAAATCCTCGGCTGCATCCACATGACCATTCAGACTGCCGTGCTGATCGAAACCCTGGTTGCCCTGGGTGCCGAAGTACGTTGGTCGTCCTGCAACATTTTCTCGACTCAAGACCAGGCCGCTGCCGCTATCGCTGCTGCGGGCATCGCGGTTTTCGCCTGGAAAGGCGAGACTGAAGAAGAGTACGAGTGGTGCCTGGAGCAAACCATCCTCAAAGATGGCACGCCTTGGGATGCCAACATGATCCTCGACGACGGCGGCGACCTGACCGAGCTGCTGCACAAGAAATACCCGGCGATCCTCGACCGCGTCCACGGCGTGACCGAAGAAACCACCACCGGCGTTCACCGCCTGCTGGACATGCTGGCCAAGGGCGAGCTGAAAATCCCGGCCATCAACGTCAACGACTCGGTGACCAAGAGCAAGAACGACAACAAGTACGGCTGCCGTCACAGCCTGAACGACGCGATCAAGCGCGGTACCGACCACCTGTTGTCCGGCAAGCAAGCGCTGGTCATCGGTTACGGTGACGTGGGCAAGGGCTCTGCTCAGTCCCTGCGTCAGGAAGGCATGATCGTTAAAGTGTCCGAGGTCGACCCGATCTGCGCCATGCAAGCTTGCATGGACGGTTTCGAACTGGTTTCGCCGTTCATCGACGGTATCAACAACGGTACCGAAGCGAGCATCGACAAAGCGCTGCTGGGCAAGATCGACCTGATCGTGACCACCACCGGCAACGTCAATGTTTGCGACTCGAACATGCTCAAAGCCCTGAAGAAGCGCGCCGTAGTCTGCAACATCGGTCACTTCGACAACGAAATCGACACCGCTTTCATGCGCAAGAACTGGGCGTGGGAAGAAGTGAAGCCACAGGTTCACAAAATCCACCGCACCGGCCCGGGCGCGTTCGACGCCCAGAACGATGACTACCTGATCCTGCTGGCCGAAGGCCGTCTGGTTAACCTGGGTAACGCTACCGGTCACCCAAGCCGCATCATGGACGGTTCGTTCGCCAACCAGGTTCTGGCTCAGATCTTCCTGTTCGGCCAGAAATACGCCGACCTGTCGCCAGCCCAGAAAGCCGAGCGCCTGACTGTTGAAGTGCTGCCGAAGAAGCTCGACGAAGAAGTGGCCCTGGAAATGGTCCGCGGTTTCGGCGGTGTTGTGACTCAACTGACCAAGACCCAGGCCGACTACATCGGCGTGACCGTCGAAGGTCCGTTCAAGCCGCACGCTTACCGCTACTAAGAGCAACTGCAAGTTGTGAGCTTCAAGCGGCAAGCAAAGGCCAAAAGCCGAGCTTGCCGCGCGAAGCCCGCCGCTTTGCCCCAATTTGCCAAAACAGTGTCAGGCAGCAAGTTCCAGGCACAAGAGACGAGCGCACCTCCGCTTCTCTTGCAGCTTGTGGTTTGCGGTTTGTAGCTGGAGGTTTCCTCCATGTCCCAAGATCGTCGCTACAGCTTCGAGTTCTTCCCTACGAAGACCGATGCTGGGCATGAAAAGCTGATCGCCACTGCTCGTCAGCTGGCCACCTACAACCCCGATTTCTTCTCCTGCACCTATGGCGCTGGCGGTTCGACTCGTGATCGCACCCTCAACACCGTGTTGCAGCTCGAAAGCGAAGTCAAAGTTCCTGCCGCACCGCATCTGTCTTGCGTAGGCGACAGCAAGGACGACTTGCGCGGCCTGCTGGCCCAATACAAGGCCGCCGGCATCAAGCGTATCGTTGCCCTGCGCGGTGACCTGCCTTCGGGCATGGGCATGGCCAGCGGTGAAATGCGCCACGCCAATGACCTGGTCGAGTTCATTCGTGAAGAAACCGGCGATTATTTCCACATCGAAGTCGCCGCCTACCCGGAAATGCACCCGCAAGCGCGCAATTTCGAAGACGACATCGCAAACTTCGTGCGCAAGGCTAACGCCGGTGCCGACAGTGCGATCACCCAGTACTTCTTCAACGCCGACAGCTACTTCTATTTTGTCGAGCGTGTACGGGCGATGGGCGTGAACATCCCGATCGTGCCGGGGATCATGCCGATCACCAACTACAGCAAACTGGCGCGCTTCTCTGACGCCTGCGGTGCGGAAATCCCGCGCTGGATCCGCAAACAGCTGGAAGCCTACGGCGACGACACCCAAAGCATTCAAGGCTTTGGTGAACAAGTCATCACCGAGATGTGCGAACGCCTGCTGCAAGGTGGCGCACCCGGCCTGCACTTCTACACACTGAACCAGGCTGAAGCGAGTCTGGCGGTGTGGAACAACCTGAAGTTGCCGCGCTGAAACAGTGCAACATCATGAAAAGGCTCTGGAGAAATCCAGGGCCTTTTTTATGGGATTTACTTTGTGCCAGAGCTTTCGGATCCAGTTTCTGGCTCTTTATGGTTTCTCGTCGTAATCTCACGCCATGCCCCTGATTTCGCGATTTCTGACAGTTCTGCTTTTTACTTGCCTGAGCTTTGCCGCCCAAGGCGAGAAGCTGCGCATTGTCACCGAACCGTGGGCGCCTTATGTCTATGAGGAAAATGGCAAATTCCTGGGGCTGGATTACGAAACCACAGCCATCGTCTTCAAACGCCTGGGGATCGAAGTTGACTGGCAGTTCCTGCCGTGGAAACGCTGCCTGTCGATGCTTGAAACCGGTCAGGCCGATGGCGCGCTGGACATTTTCCACAGTGCCGAACGTGACGCGACCCTGCTCTATCCCGTTGAACCGCTCTCGGAAGTCGAGTTCGTGATGTTCTACGCCAATGAGCGGCCCCACCCGTTTCGCACCTTGAGCGATCTGAAAGGCCTGACCATCGGCACCTCACCGGGCTACCTCTACAGCAAGGATTTCAGCGACTCGCCGCTGTTCATCCGTGAACCGGCGCCCACCCATGAAGCTAATTTCGGCAAGCTGGTACGGGGGAGGATCGACCTGCTGATCACTGATCGCCGGGTCGGCCAGCATTTGCTCGATGAATTGGGCATTCGCGACAGGATCACCGAAAATCCGACCGTCATCAGCCACCAGAGTCAGTTTCTGGCGGTACGTCGCAATGCCGGCATGGATTTGCTGGTGCAGCGTTTCGGCGCCGAACTCAAGCGCTTCAAGCGCGAGCCCGCCTACGCGGAACTGAGCGCCCGATACGGGGCGCAACCCGGTGCCGCCCTTAACACCGACACCGCCAACGCGAACCCTATAAAAACCGTTGAGCAGCAGGAAAGCGGCGCGCAGTGATTGCTCTGTTATACTCCGGCGTTCCCGCCAGGCTCACGCCCGGACGCTCGGACTTGTTCAAGGCATCTCGACCCCGCTACAGCGCAGCTTTCGGCCCGCGCGAGCACTCCAGACGAGCTTTTGAGTTCCAGCAGGACCGGACGGGATTGCGTTCCTCTTAAACGCTATTCGCGCCAGGCAAGACTCCCATTGGGCCAAGCCCTAACTAAAACAGGATTACTCATGTCCTTTGCTTCCCTCGGTCTCTCCGAGGCTTTAGTCCGCGCCATCGAGGCAGCGGGCTATACCGAGCCTACTCCGGTGCAACAGCGGGCTATTCCCGCCGTGTTGCAAGGTCGCGACCTGATGGTCGCGGCTCAGACAGGTACTGGTAAAACCGGCGGCTTCGCCCTTCCGATTCTGGAGCGGTTGTTCCCCAACGGTCACCCGGACAAATCCCAGCGTCACGGCCCGCGCCAACCGCGCGTACTGGTCCTGACCCCGACTCGCGAACTCGCGGCTCAAGTACACGAGAGCTTCAAGCTCTATGCCCGTGACCTGAAGTTCGTCAGCGCCTGCATCTTCGGCGGCGTCGGCATGAACCCGCAGGTTCAGGCCATGTCTCGCGGTGTTGACGTGCTGGTGGCCTGCCCTGGCCGCTTGCTCGACCTCGCCGGCCAAGGCAGCGTCGATTTGTCCCACGTGGAAATCCTCGTGCTGGACGAAGCCGACCGCATGCTCGACATGGGCTTTGTCCATGACGTGAAGAAGGTTTTGGCCCGCCTGCCGGCCAAACGGCAGAACCTGCTGTTCTCGGCGACGTTCTCCAAGGACATCACCGACCTCGCCGGCAAGCTGCTGCACAACCCGGAACGCATTGAAGTCACGCCGCCGAACACCACGGTCGAGCGTATCGAACAGCGTGTGTTCCGCCTGGCTGCCAGCCACAAGCGCTCGTTGCTGGCCCACCTGATCACCAATGGCGCCTGGGAACAGGTGCTGGTGTTCACCCGCACCAAGCACGGCGCCAACCGCCTGGCCGAGTACCTGGACAAACACGGCCTCAGCGCTGTCGCGATCCACGGTAACAAGAGCCAGAACGCTCGCACCAAAGCCCTGGCCGACTTCAAGGCCGGTGAAGTGCGCATTCTGGTAGCCACCGACATCGCGGCGCGTGGCCTGGACATCGACCAGTTGCCCCACGTGGTCAACTTCGAACTGCCGAACGTCGACGAAGACTACGTTCACCGCATTGGCCGTACTGGCCGTGCCGGTCGTTCGGGCGAAGCGATTTCGCTGGTCGCGCCCGACGAAGAGAAATTGCTCAAAAGCATCGAGCGCATGACCAAGCAGAAAATCGCCGACGGCGACCTGATGGGCTTCGACTCCAGCGCTGTAGAAGCCGAGAAACCTGAAGTCCGTGAGCGTCCGGATGTGCGTAACCCGCGCAACCCACGTGGCCCGCGCGGCGACGGCCCGAACGGCACCGGCGGTGGTGGCGGTCGTAAAGACAAGGGCAAGGACAAGGGCGGCAAGGAAAAACCTGCCGCCACGGCCCGCGGTGATCGCCCGGCACGTGAACACAAGCCACGCGAAGGCACCCCGGCGCGCGAACAACAGCGTCCGGCGCCACGCGCTGCCTCGGCTGACCGTGCCCCAGACGAGTTCCTGGACGACGATATCGATAACTTTGGTAACCGCGTCGATTACGTTCCTCAAGCCAAACCGGCTCAGGGTCGTGGCCGCCGTCCGGGTGCTCCGGCACAGGGTTCGGCCGCTGGCGCAGCTGCTCCGCGTACCGGCGGCAAGCCTCAGGGTCGCCAAAGCGGTCCGCGCAGCAGCGACGGCGCCACCACCGGCACGCCGCCAGCCAAGCGCAGCGGTCCACGCAGCGGCGCTCCACGTGACGGTCAGGCCCGTCGTGAAGAAGGTCGCAACCGTCGTCCCGCTCGTGACGATCAGCCGCGTTCGGAACCGGCCGTGCAGAACCCGCGCGGTCCAGCGCCGAAGATCATTCACAAGGAGTCGAAAACCGATCGTTTCCCGACTCCTGAGCAACTTGATCAACTGCCAGGCCGTCCGCGTGGCGAAAAACCAGCATTGCTGACCCGCAACCGCTAAGTTTTTCCTGCCATAAAAAAATGCCCCTGATCTCGCGATCAGGGGCATTTTTTATGCACTAACGTAAACCTGTAGGAGCAAGGCTTGCCCGCGATGGGTTCACCTCGGTTTTGCAGGTGTTGCCAATTGCGCTATCGCGAGCAAGCTCGGCTCCTACGGTCTCAGCATTACTTCGCTTTCACACCTTCAAAGGTCACGTACATCTCAACCGCATCGGACGATGGGCCCAAGTCTTTTTGCTTGCCGAAATCGGAACGCTTGAGGCTGAAAGTACCCTCAAAGCCTGCACGGTAGCCGCCCCATGGATCCTTGCCTTCACCCAGGAAAGTAGCCTTGACCACGATTGGCTTGGTCACACCGAGGATTGTCAGATCACCAGCCACGTCAGCAGTGTCTTTGCCAGCGGCGTTTTTACCGGTGGATTTTACGCTGGTGGAAACAAACGTGGCTTTGCTGGCGTTCAGGAAGTCTTTGCTGGAGATGTGCTTGTCACGCTCGGCATTGTTGGTGAAAACGCTCGCAGTGTTGACGTTGAACTCGATCTTGCTGTCTTCCGGCTTGGCAGCATCGAAGCTGAACTTGCCGTCGATGTCCTTGAAAGTGCCGGTGATGAAGCTGTAACCCAGGTGACTGATCTTGAAGTCAACGAAGGCGTGCTGGCCTTCTTTGTCGACGGTGTAGTCAGCTGCCATCACGTTAGCGGACAGCAGGGCGGAACCGATTGCCAAAGCGGCGAGCGTCTTTTTCAACATGTCTTGTATTCCTTGGGGGGTAAGTTGAACTTCAGGCCTTGCGGCCCAGCATTCGTTTGAGGGTCACATCACGGTCGATAAAGTGGTGTTTCAATGCTGCCAACGCATGGAGACCGGAAAAAATCACCAGCGCCCACGCCAGGTAGAGATGAATCGCACCCGCGTTATCTGCCTGGTCCGGTAGTCCGGAAACCAGTGCAGGCACTTCAAACCAGTCAAACACCGGAATCCCGACACCCTCTGCGGTGGAAATCAGGTAACCGGCAATCATCACAGCGAACAGACAGAGATACAGAAAAGCATGCCCGAACATGGCGCCGAGGCGCGTCATGCGGCTGTAGCTGGTCAGCGTTGGCGGCGGTGGGCTGATGAAGCGCCACAACACACGCAACACCATGACACCCAGCAGGATCAGACCGATGCTCTTGTGCAGATCCGGTCCTGCCTTGCGCCAAGGGTCGTAGTAGCCGAGATCGACCATCCACAGACCCRGACCGAACAAACCGAACACTGCCAGCGCTACACCCCAGTGCATGAAGATGCTGACCCAGCCGTAGCGAGAGATAGAGTTTCGTAGTTGCATTGCCAAGTCCCTGTAAGTTCTGGCCCAAGACTATCGAGTTATCTATCGAATTAAAGCCGAAAATTTCGCTTTGAAATATCGAGAAATACGATCAAGAGCTTGAAATAGGCGTGTTAAGGAAAGATTAAAGACCAATGTGTGAGAAAAAATGAAGTCCAACTAAAGAACACCTGCCCCCCGGTGTTTATTCGACTCAGGGCCTTGGTTTTCTACAGGCATAAAAAAACGCGACATTGCTGCCGCGTTTTTTTTATCCCGACGCTTACTGCGTCTTGGCATCCGCTACCGGAGTCGTAGCGGGCTTGGCCGCTGGCTTCTTCGCGGTCTCTGCTTTCTTCGCCGGAGCCTTTTTGGTTTCGGGTTTGGCTGCCGGTTTCTTCGCCGGAGCTTTGGCCGGCGCCTTTTTGGCGGGTTCGGCTTTCACGGGTGTTGCAGGCTTCGGTGCTTCAACCGGTGCCGGTGCAACGACCGGTGCTGGGGTCGGTGCTGGTGGAGCGACAAGTTCAGGCGCCTTGACCGGCTCTGGCTTCTTGTCGTCATCCGAACCGCCGAACAGGTTGCTGAAGAAGTTGCCTTTCTTCGCCGCCACGGCGCCGGCCGCCGCCGCAGTTGCTGCCGGGCCCACTTTAGCCGGTTCAAACGACTTGCCCGCCGCCAGGTCTTCTACCTGACTGGCTGCGCGCTGGCCAGTGCGCAATGCGCCTTCCAGAGTGCCCGGGTACAAGGTGTCGGTGTGTTCGCCTGCGAAGGCTACACGCTGAATCGGACGTTCCCACAGACGCCAGAACTTGCTGATCTGGCCTGGACCGAAGGCCAGGTAGGCACCGCCAGTCGATGGGTCGGTGCTGTAGCGACGGATTTCATAACCGGTGAACGAACCACGCGCTTGTGGATAGAACGTGTGCAGACGGATCAACACCTGATCGACCATCTGTTTGTCGCCGAACGCCTGCATCACCCGCGCGTTGTCGCCGGACAGGTTAATCACTACGTTGGCGCCGCCCTTCAAGGCAGGCTCGATCCACAGCATGCCCAGCCCGGTGTTGCTGAAGACTTCGCCGGACATGCGCGCCTTGGGTTCCCACACAGGCGTCTTGAACTTGAGCATGATCTGGTCACGCCAACCGTAGTTGGTGCCTTTGATCGCACCCAGGTGCTGGGCGTCCAGCGCCGGGGTCATCTGGATCTTGTTCAGCGCGCGCAGCGGCACGGCCAGTACCACGTAGTCAGCCTGATACCCGACGTTGTCGACTTTGACGGTGACGCCGTCCTTGTCCTGAATGATTGCCGAGACCGGGGAGTTGGTCTTGATGGTTTTCAGTTGCTTGACGAACGCCTGGGCCAGCACCGGGCTGCCGCCGACCAATCGCGAAGCGCGCAGGTCACGATCGGAAATGCCACGGTAGACACGGCTTTGCTGTGCGAAGTACAGCAGAGACAGACGCGAAGGTTCGTCGTAGCGGCTACGAATCTGCTGGTTGATCAACTGACGCGCAGTGGCCGGCAGGTTCTGCTTGTCGAGCCAGTTGGACACGGTGATCGAATCCAGCGATTGCAGCGTGTTGGTAGCGAGCGGGTTCAGCGGGTCGTCAATCGAGCGCGCCAGATCGTCCAGGGTCTTTTCGTAGCGCTTGATCGCGTCGGCGGTGGCCGGTTGCTTGGTCGTCAGATCAGCGGCCGAGAAGTACTCGCCATCGATCAGGTAGCTTGGGGTGCGCACGAATTCAGGGGCCGGCGTGGTGCTCAGCTTGAAGGTCGACACGTACTTGTTCAGCACCGGCTGGGCCTTGTCGTTGCCGATCCACTCGCTGGTGGCCATCCCGGAGCGACCGCCCAGGCTCGATTTGGCTTCCAGCAACGTGACCTGCCAGCCTTTGTTCTGCAGTTCGTAAGCCGCGGTCAGGCCGGACAGCCCGCCGCCGATCACGATCGCGGTTTTATCCTTGGCCAGCGCAGACACGCTGAACAGCCCCAACATCACCAGCGCACAGGCGCGTAGCCAACCGACAGACATTCAGCGAACTCCGGAAATCATGAGAAAAATGCAGTTTTACGAGTCAGTCGACTCCAAGAACCGCGAAGGATACGTCAGGCTTGGGACGCCCGCCAGCAACGTCTATCGGCCTATACAAAGTAGCTCAATCGACACAATGGGTTGTCCCGGCGCGACGCATTGCATAGGCTTGCGCGATTGTTTACCCGCCTACGTCACGGGTAGCCTCCAGGAGACAGAAAATGGGCCTGAATAAACAGTGGATGGAACGCGATCTCGCGGTGTTGTGGCATCCCTGCACCCAAATGAAAGACCACGAACAACTGCCGCTGATCCCGATCAAGCGCGGTGAAGGCGTGTGGCTGGAAGACTTCGAAGGCAAGCGCTACCTCGACGCTGTCAGCTCCTGGTGGGTCAACGTGTTTGGCCATGCCAATCCGCGCATCAACCAGCGCATCAAGGACCAGGTCGATCAACTGGAGCATGTGATCCTCGCCGGCTTCAGCCATCAACCGGTGATCGAGTTGTCCGAGCGCCTGGTGAAGATGACGCCGGAAGGCCTGACCCGGTGCTTCTACGCCGATAACGGTTCGTCCTGCATCGAAGTCGCGCTGAAAATGAGCTTTCACTACTGGCTCAATCGCGGCCAGCCGAACAAGAAGCGCTTCGTCACCCTGACCAACAGCTACCATGGCGAAACCATGGCGGCGATGTCGGTGGGCGACGTGCCGCTGTTCACCGAAACCTACAAGGCCCTGCTGCTGGACACCATCAAAGTGCCGAGCCCCGATTGCTACCTGCGCCCGGAAGGCATGAGCTGGGAAGAACATTCGCGCAACATGTTCGCGGCCATGGAACAGACCCTGGCAGAGAATCATGACACTGTCGCGGCAGTCATCGTCGAGCCGCTGATTCAGGGCGCTGGTGGCATGCGCATGTACCACCCGGTGTACCTCAAACTGCTGCGCGACGCCTGCGACCGCTATGGCGTGCACTTGATCCACGATGAGATCGCCGTCGGCTTCGGCCGCACCGGCACAATGTTCGCCTGCGAACAGGCGGGCATCCGCCCCGATTTCCTGTGCCTGTCCAAGGCCCTGACTGGCGGTTACCTGCCGCTGGCGGCCTGCGTGACGACCGAAGACGTCTACAGCGCCTTCTACGACGACTACCCGACCCTGCGCGCCTTCCTGCACTCGCACAGCTACACCGGCAATCCGCTGGCGTGCGCGGCAGCCCTGGCAACGCTGGACATCTTCGAAGAAGACAACGTCATCGAGAACAACAAGGCCCTGGCGCAGCGCATGGCCTCCTCCACCGCGCATCTCGTCGACCATCCGAACGTCTCGGAAGTGCGCCAGACCGGCATGGTGCTGGCCATCGAAATGGTCAAGGACAAGGCTACGAAAGAAGCTTACCCGTGGCAGGAACGTCGCGGCTTGAAGGTGTTCCAGCATGCATTGGAACGGGGTGCTTTACTTCGTCCGTTGGGCAGCGTGGTGTATTTCCTGCCGCCGTACGTGATTACACCGGAGCAAATCGACTTTCTGGCGGAAGTCGCCAGCGAAGGCATCGACATCGCCACGCGCAACAGCGTCAGCGTGGCGGTGCCGAAGGACTTCCACCCCGGCTTTCGCGATCCGGGCTGATTGAACGACGCTCGTTCCCATGCTCCGCGTGGGAATGCAGCCGGGGACGTTCTGCGTCCCAAAAGCGGACGCGGAGCGTCCGGTGAGGCATTCCCACGCAGAGCGTGGGAACGATCAAATTAAAGAGAACCCGCATGAGACTGTCCCGCTTCTTTATCGACGCCCCCCTGAGCACCGGCGAGCATGAGTTGCCCGAAGCCCAGGCCCATTACATCAGCCGCGTGCTGCGCATGGCCGAGGGTGATGCGTTGCAGCTGTTCGACGGCTCGGGCCATGAGTTTCGCGCCACGCTGGTAGAAGTCGGCAAGAAGCGCGTGGTGGTGCAGATCGACGAAAGCTTCGCCGGCCAGGTTGAATCGCCGCTGGCGATCCATCTGGGCCAGGGCTTGTCCCGTGGCGAGCGCATGGACTGGGCCATCCAGAAAGCGACAGAACTGGGCGTGACCGAAATCACCCCGATCTTCAGCGATCGCTGCGAAGTCCGCCTTAAAGACGAGCGCGCCGACAAGCGCCTGATGCACTGGCGCCAAGTGGCGATCAGTGCGTGCGAGCAATGTGGACGGTCGCGGGTGCCGGTGATTCATCCGCCGGTGTTGTTGGCGGATTGGCTGAAGCAGACAGACGCCGAGTTGAAACTGGTCCTGCACCCGGTGGCTGAGCCGTTGGTGAGTCATGCGAAGCCTGCGACGCTGGCGTTTCTGATCGGCCCGGAAGGCGGGTTGTCCGACGCTGAAGTCGATCAGGCTAAGTCGGCCGGGTTCCATGCCGCCCGCCTCGGTCCTCGGGTGTTGCGCACTGAGACCGCGCCGGTGGTTGCGTTAGCTGTGGCTCAACAGCTGTGGGG